>JAFGXQ010000092.1 GCA_016936575.1 Deltaproteobacteria bacterium | reverse complement strand
CGCATGAAAACCATTGCATTCTATTTACCCCTGTCTAAAGATGGGCCGATGAAACGTATCTGGGACCAACGATACCGGGAGTTGGAGTCAGCGCATCTGGCGCGGTCCATGCGAATTACCGGTCCGGGGCCGGTGGTGGAGACGCGGGACGGACCGAAAATCATTTTCTGCTCCAATGACTATCTGGGCCTGGCGGTGCATCCCCATGTAATTCGCGCAGCCGCCGAAGGCATGGCAGCGGGAGTGGGCGCAGGTGCATCGCGCCTGGTAAGCGGAAACGAAACATGGCACGACACCCTGGAGCGCGCATTCGCTGAATTTACGCAACAAGAGGCGGCTGTACTCTTTCCGTCCGGGTATCAGGCAAATGTGGGCACCATCAGCGCACTCGCGCATGAAGGCGATGTCATTTTTTCCGACGAGCGAAGTCACGCGAGCATTATCGACGGTTGTCGTCTCTCCAAGGCACGGGTTGAGATTTACAGCCACAACAATGTGGATGACCTGCGGCAGCGGCTTGAGCGGCATCGTGGTGCATCGGGCGGCAGGTTGGTGGTGTGTGAGGCGATATACAGCATGGACGGGGATGTGTCGCCCCTGGCGCAGATTTGTGATGCAGCCGCCGAATTCGGCGCGGCTGTGTACCTGGATGAAGCCCATTCCATCGGCGTGTTGGGTCCGGAGGGACGAGGACTGGCGGCGCAGTTGAATGTGGCGAATCGCGTTGATATTCTAGTGGGCACATTCGGAAAAGCCGTTGGGGTGAGCGGTGCGGCGGTGGCCTGCTCCGAAACCGTGAGTCGCTTGATCAAAAGCAGTGCCCGCAGTCTATTGTACACCACCGCACCGCCTTCCGCGCTTGCCAGAGCGGTTTGTGAAAGTCTTTCGCTGATTCGCTTTGATGACGAATTGAGACATCGGCTGGATTCCAATGTTCAGTATTTCCGCTCAGCAGCAAAGGCGGCAAAGATATCGCTTTCCAGTAGTACAACGCCCATTCAACCAGTGGTGATCGGTGATGCGGCCAGAACCATGGAGATGTCAAATCGACTGTGGGAGCGCGGATTGTTTGTGCAGGGAATTCGTCCTCCCACCGTAGCTCCGGGAACCGAACGGCTGCGTATTACCATTACCGCGCGCCACTGCGAAGCCCACATCGAAAGGCTGGTCGCCCAGTTGGCAGCGCTGGGCGCGGGTCAATGAAACTGTGGAGAGAGGCGTTCAGATGAATCGAACCTTTTTTATCACCGGAACCGGAACCGACGTGGGAAAAACCGTGGTCACCCGCGGCATTGTCAGAGCACTCGCCGACAGCGGCCTCTCGGTTGTCGCACAGAAGCCGGTGGAAAGCGGGGTGCCGACGGTGAATGGCGAGCGCCGACCACATGACGGAACGGCGTTGCTGGCTGCATCGTTGGCGAATCGCACCCTGGCACAAACCTGTCGGTATCTGTTTACGGCTCCGGTGTCTCCACACCTCGCCGCGCGATTGGAACATCGAACCATCGACGTCAATGAAATTGTCTCGTTTGTGACCGCACCTCATGACGAGTGCGATGTGCGCGTGGTGGAAGGAGCCGGCGGATTGCTGGTTCCAGTGACTGACGATACGTTGTATGCGGATGTGATTGCGAAAGTCGATTGTCGACTCATCATTGTGGCGCCCGACATTCTGGGGACCATCAATGCCACGTTGCTGACCATCGAAGCGGCGCGCAGCAGAAAGGTCGATGTGGCGGGAGTGATTCTCAATCAGTCAGGTGATGAATCGCTGAAAAATGCCGAGGCCATCGCCGCGTTTGGTGGTGTGCCGATACTCGGACGGTTTCCGAAGGTCACCGCATCGGACGATGCGCATCTGGCGGAAGCGGCTCGACGTACACTGGACTTATCTGTGTTCGGGTTGCGGTCGGACGCGTTTGTTTAAAGAGGAGAAAACGAAATGAGATGTTCGTTGGCGGTAGGATGTATAATTGTGTGCGCGGCGCTGTGGGGCGGCTGTGAGGAATGCAAAGAAACAAAAGTGACCGAGATGCTGTTTCCGGTGAAGGATGACACCGTATACAGCGCCACTGCTGTGGATTATCGGGAGTATCCGGTGGGGATTACCTGCATCAACAGCGATTTTATTGCGGTGGCGTCGCAGTTTCCCGAAAATGAACTGGTGGCGCAATATCGGGCGACCACCGAAAACAGCGTATACGGCAGCTATGCGGCGCTGGCCGCGGTGATTCATTCGGAGGCTGCGTTTGCGGCCTTATCTGATGCCGGTTGTCTCAACGATTTCATTCCCTCCGCCGGATTGAGTTTCGATGCGCAGACATTGGTGGTGGTAACGGTGTTGAGTTCCACCGGATGCGACGCGCAGACTACGGTCACGCTGCAGGAGGATTCCGCAGACCTGGCGTTTCTGTCGATGGTGGTTTCCTATATTCCAGGCGATACCTGCAGCTTTGAATGGTCCGATGCGGTGATTATTGATCAGCCGGGGGCCAAGGCGAACCTGGTGATTACCTCCGGATGCGCGGACGACAACGCCTCGTCCGACCCTGAAATGTAAATCGTTAAGAATTCAAATATTCTTTGATGGCGTCAGCGATGGAATGCCAGGTGGCAACGCGTTTTTTATCATCGGATTCGAGCATGGTAATCCGGAACCCGTGGCGGCGACAGCAGAATCCGGTAAGCGGCACCACGCAGATACCTTTGGCGGCGAGCAGGTAATATACAAAGCGTTTATCCAATTCCAGATTGTCGAGTTTTCCCTCAATGAACGCCTGCACTTTGGAATCGCGAATTTTCAATGTCTGTTTGTCGGTGAGCGCGTCGTCGTCAAACAATACCGCCATATAGAATGCGCCCTGGGGGCGAACCACATGAACGCCGTTCACTTTATTGAATATTTCAACCGCCTCGTTGGTGCGTGTTTCAAACAGCTTGCGCCGACTCTCCAGGTGCGCCGGGTAGCGCTTATCGCTCATAATCACGGGAATGGATCGTTGGGGCAGGCTGGTGGAGCACACTTCGAGCATTTTCGCGTGAATGATACTGTCGATGTATTCCCGAAAGCTGCGATCCGTGTGCTGGTTGTAAACCTCAAACCAGCCGCAGCGACCGCCGGGCCAGGGGAATTCTTTAGAAATACCCTTGAGCGCGATACCGGGAACTTCCTCAATGACATCTCCCAGCAGGGTGCTTTCCGCGCCGTTGTAGGTGATGGCCTGATAGATTTCGTCCGAAATGACCATTACGCCGTACCGCCGAGCGATGTCGACGATTTTTTCCATGGTTTCCCGGTTGTACACGGCGCCGGTGGGGTTTCCCGGATTAATGACCAGAATTCCGGCAATGGTATCGTTGTACTTTACCTTCTTTTCAATTTCTTCCAGGTTGGGCGCCCAGTTGTTTTCGGGAAGCAGTTCATATGTCTCGTGTTCATAACCGGAGTGCGCGCTTTCCGCCGACGAGTGGGTGGGGTACGCCGGTGACGGACCGATGATGCGCGCTTCCCGTTTCATGGAGCCGAACATCCGCGCCACGGCATCGCCCAGACCGTTGAAAAAGATGATGTCTTCGGGGCGAATGCGAACACCGCCGCGCGCGTTGGTTCGTTCGCACAGAAATTTACGGGTATCCGGCTCTCCCTGAGTGGCGGTATATCCCCAGGTGTCATCCTGTTGCACCAAATCCACCACCGCCTGCTTCATCCAGTCGGGCAGACGCTCGCCCTTGTGCACCGGGTCACCGATGTTTTCGTATATCATTTTCAATCCCATGGTCTCCAACTCGTTGGCCAGAGCCACAATTTCGCGGATTTCGTATTTGAATTTGCCGGCGGCGGGGCCGACGATACTGTGTCTGATACTTTTTCCCATAGCGCTGTTCTTTGGTTGCAGGACGACGCTTTGCTCGTCCGAAAGCCAAACCTATTGGAATTTTAGCGATTTGCAAGTAATTATCATTAAACCGTTCGAAAATGGGGTGCATTTTTGCATTCCAATGCGCAAATGGCAATAATGGTTTGCATTGGTTAGTCAAATGGTGTCCATCACGGAACGGGCATATTACTGAAGGTAAAAATAGAAAAGAAGAGTGTACATGGGTAAACGAACCGACCGATACATATTGTTGATTGATTGTCCCGATGCCAAAGGATTGGTGGCGAAAGTGTCTACCGCACTGTTTGAGCGGGAGGTGAATATTCTGTCCAACCGGGAATTCGTCGACCCGGAGAGCGGGCATTTCTTTATGAGAACAGAGTTCTCCGGAACCACCAACCATGATGAACTGCTCGACGCCCTGCGGCACATGCTGCCGGACAGCGGGAACATTCGCCTGGCGGAAAAATGCAAAAAGCGTTTGGTGGTGCTTGCCACCAAAGAGCCCCACTGCCTGGGGGATCTGCTGATTCGCAGCGCATACAATGATTTGAATGCCTCCATCGAAGCGGTCATCGGCAATCGGGTGACCCTGGGGCCGTTGGTCGAAAAGTTTAAAATTCCGTTTCATCTGGTGTCCAGCGAAAATAAAGATCGCCTGGATCACGCCATGGAGATGATGAACATCATCAAAACCTACAATCCGGATTTTCTGGTGCTTGCCAAATATATGCGGGTGTTGCCGCCTGAATTTGTGGCACAGTTTCGGAATCGAATTGTGAATATCCATCACTCGTTTCTGCCGGCGTTCATCGGCGCCAATCCGTACAAGCAGGCCTACGAACGCGGGGTGAAGATTATCGGCGCCACAGCGCATTTTGTTACCGACAACCTCGATGAAGGCCCCATTATCGATCAGGACGTGGTGCCGGTGAATCATCGGTTCACATCGGTGACCATGTCGAAAGCCGGAAAAGACGTGGAGAAGACTGTGCTTGCCAAAGCACTCGACCTGGTGGTCAACGACCGCGTCTTCGTGAGCGGCAACAAGACGGTCGTATTCGATTGACCTCAGGTTGGCGTAAAAAAGATAAAGGCAAAAATGGATGATATTTCCGTATCGTCTTGACAATTCGGAAATGGATTCCCTTATTGCCATTGGCGAATGTCTGCTACACAACGAAGAGACATTCGATTACAGAATGCCGAATGAACGCATGTGAATGTGAAGAAGTAACTGTGAATGGAAAAGAGGTATATGATGATTACTGCGAATGCGTATTTTGATGGAAACGTGAAGTCATTGGGGTTTGAAAACGGCAGCGGGCGAGCAACGGTGGGTGTGATGGAGAAAGGCGACTACGAGTTCAGTACGGGTGCACCCGAAAAAATGACATTGATCAGCGGCGCATGGGCGCTTCAGTTGCCGGAGAGTGATGAGTTTGTTCCCTTCGGCGTTGGCGAAACCGTTTCGATTCCGGGCGACAGCAGTTTCAAGCTGCAGATTTCAGAACCCAGCGCCTATCATTGTATGTATATGTAGCGTTTTATAACTGGTGTATTTTCTTGATGATCAAGCGAGAGGACACGAGGGTGAGCCGGGTGAAATCCACTGGTTTTTTTACCATTTCGTCTCCCCCTACCTCAAGCAGGCTTTCTTTGGAATACCGTTCGGAATAGGCAGTCACGAAAACAATCGGCAGCGTTTCACAATTCAGCTGTTTCGCTTCAGGCGGAATGGGTTGTCCCGGCCGCTTACGAAGAATTTTGCAGATTTCAATGCCGTCATAGTCGGACCCAGCAAGTTGAATATCGAGCAGCAGCAGGTTGAACTCTTCTTTGCCAAGCATGGTGAAGGCTTCTTTGGCGTTTCGTGCCCGCTTGATGTTGTACTTTCCTCTCAAGTGCAGTTCGGCCACATTCCAGTTGGCGTCTTCATCTTCGACATACAGTATGTTTTCAAAATCTAAATCATTACTGCGACTGAATTTTGAGGAACGGTTGAATTTTTTCAGCATGGTTTTCCTTTTACAACGAAACGGTCAGCCTTCGGACTCGAAGGCGCTTGCCGAGATACGTTGTTTCATATGGGTATTCAGGGTTTGACACAGGGATTGCGCGTTCCAGGGTTTCGGTAACCAGACCGCGCCGAGCGCCTTCACTGCATCTTCTTCGGTGTGGTCGGCGGTGGATAGGCAAATTAACGTGTTGTCCAGCAGGCGTTCCGCGCGCACTTGTTTGAATACGGCCTCGCCGCCCTGTCCCGGCATGTGCAAGTCCAGAATGAGAATGTCGGGTCGGGTTTCGAGAACCGTGTCAAAGGCCTGACTGGATTCTGAAACCGTGACCACGCTGCATCCGTGCAATTCCAGAATTCTTCGCGATACCGCCAGTACTGCCAGATCATTGTCAACCACCACTACGCTGTAGTCGCATGCTGCGTCCTCCGCTCGCGGCGTTCTTTTTTGGGGTGACGAGATTGAGGCCGGGGGAACAGACGACGGAAATCTTTGCGCTGGGTGAACGGGAATTTCGAAAAAAAATCGACTGCCTACGCCGGGCGTACTTTCCACCCAGATGCGGCCGCCGTGCAGCTCAACCAACTGCTTGGAAATGGCCAGTCCCAGTCCGGCGCCGCCGTGCGCCCGGGTGCTGGAACCATCGACCTGGCGAAAACTTTCAAAAATAATCTGCTGCTGTTCTTTTGCAATGCCGATGCCGTCATCCGAAACTTCAAAACGCACATATCGGTCGATGGCGTTTTCCTGAAGCGCAGCTGCTGAAACGTGAATTTTTCCCCCATGGGCGGTGAACTTCACCGAATTATTAATGAGGTTGATCAGAACCTGCTTAATTTTCAGTGCATCTACTGAAAAACAAAATTCTGCGTCGGGGTAGTCGTATGTGACCAGTCGAATTTCATTCTTAATGGACACACGAATGGTCTGCTGAACATCGTCGATGAGTTGTTTGACTGAAATATTTTCGTAGTTCAACGACACGCGGCCGCTTTCCATGCGTGAGAAATCCAGAACATCTTCGACCAGATGAAGCAGGTGATCCCCCTGTTGCTTCACCAGTTTTAAAAACCGCAGGTGCTCGGCGGGGTCACCTTCACAAACGGTTACCGTTCGTTGTTCCAATCGACCGTCGCATTCCGGGCAGGGCGTTTCGGTTTCATCATCTTCGGATTGAAACTCCGCGTCGCAGCCGGTGCAGTACCACACTTCGACCTCCTGATAATCCGATACCAGCGCAGCTGGAACATTCACAATAGAATTGAGCGGGGTGCGCAACTCGTGCGACATTTTCGCCAGAAATTCGCCTTTCAATCGAACCGCTTCATTCGCCGCATCCAGGGCCTCGGAGAGCTCCCGGGTGCGTTCGGCGACCATTTGGTCCAATCGGGCGCGTTCCCGTTCGAGCGCCAGATACGAATGTACATTGGCCAGTGTGATGCTGGCATGTTGAGCCAGACTGGTCAAGGGAACGGTTACGCTGTCCTTCTGTTCCACGCGCGTCTGATATCGCGCCTGCTCCCTGGTGTTTCCAACCACAAAATAGCCGGACCTTCCTTCTTCTTTTCGCAGCAATTGGAATACAAAAAATTCATTCATCAAAAAATGTTGACGAAGCGTATCCGCAAAGGGGTCTGTGTCGTCAGACTGCACCCGCAGCGAACCCGTGTCCTGCGTCGACTGCGGCAGCGGCAGGTCGGATTCATCCAATCGCAATTGAGAAAGGTGTTCCTTTTCGTCGTTATCGTAGTACCCTTCAGATGCGACAACTTCGAATTGGATGGTTTGTGATGAAAACGATTCGCGGTATTCTCGTTCTTTCGCCAATAGAAGAAGGCTTCGCTCAAAATTGAATTCGTATACGGCGAAATGAACCAGCACAGAGCCGATTTCATCAAAACTGAGAAGTGTGTTCAGCACACGGCTGACCTCTGCCAGACGAGCATACAGAAGTTGCTGTTTATTCAGGTGTTCCTGCAGGGTGTACAGTTTTGATTCGGCGGCCATCAACAGGCGAACCTGCTCCTGAAGTCGGGCATTCTCGGAACGAAGCCTGGTGGCATCGGTATCGCTGTTTGCGCTGCCGCCGGCGTTTTGAGGCTGATTTGCTTTGAGTTCGTCTATTCTTGCCATTTTATATGAACCGTGCAACCAGAGGGTAAACACTCCTCGTACGGTGCTACTATACCGCTACATAATCGCTGTTAGTACCAAACTGTAATTGTGAAAACTGTTAACGCCGCCCACCGGCCCGAATTCGCCGTAAGTGTACAGCCCGAACCATTTCGCGTCCGGGCACACCGCCTGCTGCATATCTTTGAGCAATTGTTGTTTTTCGGAATCTTCAAAGATTACTTTTCCCCGACCGATGCACTCGATTTGCAGCATGAACCTTGGAACGCGGCCCTTCAGCCCCTGCTGCATCTGCTCGGCCAGCCGTTGATTCCCGGCAGCAATTTTTTCGTGGTCGCGACGGGTCATATAAAATTTGGTGCCCTCCGCGATTTCTGCGGGAACATACACCGCTTCCTGGTCGCGCATGGGCATGAATCGAATCAGATAGTCGTCGTATTTTTCCATAAACTCGGGCGCGCGCACGCCGATGGCCAGATACACATTGGTGGCGCTCCATTCGCCTTCTTTTTCTTCGGTGGTCAGGTACTCGTCAATCACCTCCAGGGCGGAGCGACCGTCAATTTCGAGGATTCGGTTTTCAACCGATTTGGTCACCGTCAGCTCTTCGCTGATGGGAACGCAGCCGTGTCTGGACGCATTGTACATTTCGGCCTCACCGCAAATCAGTGTCGCCACCGCACCGTCTTTAAACACTTTGTCGTTATAATACTGATAAGTGGCAGAAAAACTCCAGTCATCACTGGCGGTACCGCCCATTACCGGAATGGCATCCAGCGAACTGCACTGATACATGAGGCCACGCATCATGCCGTCGAAATTGAGAGTCAGACCATCGCCGAACACCAAAAGCGACACCGCATCATCCGCTTTGTGGTGCTGCAATTGGTCGGCTATTTCTTTGCCCATGGCTTCGGCATTTTCACTCATCCCCACCGCATACGCGTTGGTGAACGAAATTTCATCGGACTTCACCACGGTGACCAGCACGCCGAAATTGGTCTCGTGAACTTCGCCGCTGAAGATGATTCCCTCACCTGAACAACCGCTGAGGGGCGCATTGCCGGTAGCCTCCAGCACTGCATGGAGCACGGGTTCCTGTTTGTATCCGACGGTGGCGAACAAAAAGACAAAATCGGGTGTTTCAATTCCCGCGTCCGCGAGGGCGTTTTGCGCGGCTTCCATTCCTGCCTGTTGTGGGTTTCGATTTGTACTGAATCCGACGCCGGTGATCAAAGACATGGGCACACCTCCCTGGTTACTGTTGCGGTCGCAATAATTGTCAAAAAAAATTTGATACGATGGCTGTTTTTAATCTGTTTTTCAAGATTTATTCAATAAGTATGACTGGGTCAGTGATCGATGCAACTTTATAATGACGAAATTCATAATGTTCTGAACCTCAAAAGACGATTCATCTACTGCGCTACTGCACATTTGTCACTTGGGGGAATGTTACTTTCTGTGACATTTTCCGTTTACGGCGATTTGATACGAAATACGTCATAAAGTGATTAGACGGAAGGCCGTTATTGTTCGGTGAAACATTTTTGCAAAAAAGGGATTCACATGAAGAACATTAAAGTGGGCATAAAAATCGGAATCATTGTTGTGGTAGTGGCGCTGGCATTGGTGGTGAACAGTCTGGTGGGGATTTCCCAGCTGAATCGCACAGATGACGCATATCAGAACAGCGTCATGCGCGAGCTTGAAAATGTAACGCTGGCGGAGCAGGTACAGAGCGGCATACTTCGGGCAGTGGCCAAGGAAAAAGAATTCGCCGCAACAAAAGACGAGACGCTGGTGGTGGAGGGTATGAAGTCCATTCAAAAGGCCGAGGCGGCCGCCACTGAGATTGAACAGGTTGCCAAAGACGTGAATATCCAAAAAAGTGCCAAAGATATTATCAGCCGGCTACATTCGTACAAAATCGGTTTCAACAATTATGTGGCGGTATCAAAGGCCAGAGGACTGACTGAGAATCTGGGGGTTCAGGGAGAGTTTCGCTCCGCCGCGCATTCTTTCGCCGAAGCGGTGGAAGCGACGCCGGTGGCATCGGGAATGGAACTGTATTTGACCGCGCGTAAACACGAGAAAGACTACATGTTGCGGTACAACGAAAAGTACATTGGTAAACTGCAGCAGACAGTAGCAGAACTGAAACAGAATATTGAGGCGACACGGCTGAATGCGGCAACGAAAACCAAATTTTTACAGTTGACGAACGATTACGAAAAAGGGTTTCTGGCGTTGGTGGAGATGGATAAGCAATTACAGACCAGCAAAGAAAAGAATATTGAGAACGTGCAATCCGTGCAGGCGCTCACCCGCGAATTGACAACCCATCAGCAGAAACGTACGGATGGGGTGGTGAAAGCAATCAAGCGTGATGTGACCCAATCGAAGGGCGTGTTGTGGGCGATTTTGGTGATTGCGATACTCGCCGGCGGTGCGGTGGGCTATTTTATTGCAAAACAGATCACAGATCCGCTTCAAACATTAGTTTCGTTCGCCAAAGATATCGCCAAAGGTAACCTGAGCAGTGCCATCGCCATTGATCGGCGTGACGAAATCGGCGAGCTTTCCGATGCGATGAAATTGATGCAGCGGGATTTAAAAACCGCGGCAGAGGCGCAGGCTGCCGTATCAGATTTTCAGTCAGCCGAAGTTGAAAAGTTGAATCGCGTGCTGTCGAAGGTAGCGGACGGATTTCTGGATCAGACGGTTGAGGTGGCTGCCGGTAATGCATATACCAAAACCATTCGAGAGTCATTTGTGTTGCTGGCGGACAGTTTGAACCGAACGGTTGAAAACCTGAAACAGTTCGCTGTAAATGTACAGGGGGCGTCCAGTACGGTTTCCACCGGTGCCGGTGAGATTTCGTCGTCGTCCCAGGGAATGGCTCAGGGGGCCGCGGAACAGGCCGCGAATGTGGAACAGATTTCGAGTTCTATGGAAGAGATGGCAGGTGCGGTGCGTAACAACGCTGACAATGCCCATCAGACGGCGGTGATTGCGGAAAAATCGGTCTCAGAGGCGCAGCAGGGCACCGAGGCGGTGGTTCATGCCGTCGAAATGATGAAACAGATTGCGGAGCGAATCGGGATTATCGAAGAGATTGCCAGACAGACCAATATGCTGGCGCTGAATGCGGCCATTGAGGCGGCAAGGGCCGGCGAGCACGGTAAGGGGTTTGCCGTGGTGGCGGCCGAAGTACGCAAGCTGGCCGAACGGTCACAAGCGTCCGCAAAAGAGATCAGTGAGCTATCGAGTTCCAGTGTTCAGGTGGCGGAAGGGGCCGGGGCGATGATTTCGCGTATCGTACCGGGAATTCAGAAAACTTCTGATTTGGTGAAAGAAATTAACGCCTCGAGCTCTGAACAATCCACCGGCATTGATCAGGTGTCTGCGGCTATCAGCCAGTTGGAGCGGGTTATCCAACAGAACTCCGCATCCACGGAGCAGCTTGCGGCCACCGCAGAGGAATTGGCGGGCCAAGCGAACATGATGAAACAGTCTGCGGCATTTTTTAAAACCGGTATGTCGACGGCGGCCCATAAAGGAAATCGCCATACATTTAAATCAAATTCGACAGCGGACACGTCAGCCAAATCCCGGGAGGAGAAAGGTATCATGCTGTCATTAAATGACGACGACGATGTGAGCGACGCAGATTTCATGCCGCCGGAGGCCGGATACGCGTCCGGATCTGAATCGGAGTCGGAATTGTAGGAAGCGGCAATTTCATGCCATCCTTGCCCACGTCGCCGTTTTCTGTTTCCAGTTATCCGGGCGCTGCCGCCTGGGAGTTGTCTTCTGAAACTTTTCATCAGTTTGCCTCATTTATTTATCAGGAATGCGGGATTTCCCTGCAATCCAAAAAGCGAATCATGCTTCAGTCAAGGTTGCAGAAGCGGGTGCGGGCATTGTGTTTGTCGGATTATGATCAGTATTTCGAATACCTGAAACGCCATTTACCTATTGAGCTGCCGTTGTTTATCAGTGCGATAACCACCAACACCACGCGATTCTTTCGGGAAAATCACCATTTTGATTATCTGGTGAACCGCGTACTGCCTGAATATCAGCATCAGCACCGGCCGCTGCGCATCTGGAGCGCGGGGTGCTCGACCGGAGAAGAACCGTACACCCTCGCCATGGTATTGACGGACTTTTACAAAGAGCGGTCCGGGCGGTTTTCCATATTGGCGACCGATGTGGATCAGCAGGTGCTGAAGACTGCAAGGCGGGCGGTGTATCTGAACGAGAGCCTGCAGGATGTGCCTAAACCGTTTCGCGACAAATATGTGATGCGGGGCATCGATCGTTTTGCGGGATCGTCCCGGATGATTCCCGGGCTACGAAACCGGGTTACTTTTCTGGCGGTGAATTTTATGGACCCGGAATATCCGATAGACGAGCCGGTCGATATTATTTTCTGTCGCAATGTATTGATATATTTCGACAATGACACCAAACGCAGAATTATCCGTCGGTTCAAGAATTATCTGCGAACCGGCGGGAGTCTCTTTATCGGTCATTCGGAAACCCTTCACGGCATCAGCGATTGTTTTCAAATGGAGGAACCCACCGTGTACCGAAAAGGGTGCTGATTTTCGAGGATTTTCGAAATGACTTTTGTAACATCCTCAAACCGGGAAAGGGGTGCCAATAATGGTTCCAACGATGGTTGAATTTTTGAGGAGGAAATGTGGTCCAACGCAAACTAACTGTTTTTGGTGTTGAACCGCCGGAAAGGTATGATATTTAAACGTTATGAAAAAATTAATGACCATTCTATTCGTACTTGGGTTTGCAGTATCTGTTGTAGGCTGCACAATGATGTCTCAATCCGGCCATACACATTCCGCCATCGAGAACGAAGTGTGTGATGTGCACAAGGTAATTGTAAAAAAGGAGAACGGCGTGAAAACGGTTACCGTGGTTGTCACTGAAGAAGTAACCGACGAGCAGAAGGCGCAGATTGACGAAATTACCAAGCAACAGGTGCCCGACGCCAACCAGGTCGAAATCAAACTGTACAAAGGTAAAAAATAACATTTCTGCTCTTTGTTCATGACTCCTTTTCAACGTGCCCTTCTGTCGTGGTTTCAGGCCTATCAGCGGCCGATGCCCTGGCGCAATACATCCGATCCATATGCCATCTGGGTATCTGAGGTAATGCTGCAGCAGACTCGCGTCGAAACCGTGATTCCTTATTTTGAACGGTTTATGACGGCGTTTCCCACAGTGCGACATCTGGCAGTCGCCCCGCTCGATAATGTACTTAAATTGTGGGAAGGGCTCGGGTACTATGCCCGGGCACGCAATCTTCAACAGGCGGCCAAGACAGTCGTTTCTGATTTTCACGGAAAAGTACCCAACGAGCCTGAACGGTTTCTGCAACTGAAAGGGGTCGGGCCGTACATCGGGGCAGCGGTGCAGAGCATCGCGTTCGGTGGGAAGGTGGCGGCGGTGGACGGAAATGTGAAGCGGGTGCTTTCCCGGGTCACTTTATGCCGGACGCCGGTCAACGGAAACAACAGCCACCGCGAATATCAGCGGATTGCCGATTCTTTTTTGAATCATGCGCAACCCGGCGACCACAACCAGGCAATGATGGAGCTGGGAGCGCGTATCTGTACGCCCCGGCAGCCGTCGTGTGATGGGTGCCCGGTGGCCGCCTACTGCGCAGCGGCGAAGAATGATGTGCAGGGTCAGTTGCCGGTGCGTCTGTCGAAGAAGCGGGTACCTACGCGACATATCGCAGTGGCGGTAATTCAAAAGGGCGATACCTTTCTGATTACCAAGCGAAAAAACGAAGGGTTGCTCGGCGGGTTGTGGGAGTTTCCGGGGGGCAGCGTGGAAACCGGTGAATCCGCGGCGGATGCGTGTCTGCGCGAGGTGCGGGAGGAGGTGAATCTGCGGGTGCGCATCGAACGGCCGTTGACCACGGTGCATCACGCCTACACGCATTTTAAAATAAAAATGGATG
>JAFGXQ010000091.1 GCA_016936575.1 Deltaproteobacteria bacterium | reverse complement strand
TTGTGACGGTGGGTTTGAAGATATTGATAATATCACTGCTGCCTGTAACCGCGGCGCGCAGCTGACGGGCAGTCTGCTCGGTTTTACGCGCAAGTCGAATGTCACTAAAGAGATGTTTTCTCTCAATCAGGTAATTCAAAGCGTTCTGGCGGTGACTGAGCGAACATCGCTGAAGGAGGTTCGCTACGAGAGTCGGTTGGAACCCAATTTGCCTGAAGTGGAAGGCGATCGAAATCAGATTGAAACCGCGTTGATGAATATTTGTTTGAATGCGCATGATGCCATGTCCCACGATGGGAAATTGACGGTGACCACGTACAGCGATTCGGATGGCATATGGGCGTTGATTTCTGATACGGGAACAGGAATGGATGATGATGTGCGCGAACGGGCGTTCGAACCGTTTTTCACAACAAAGCCGGTGGGCAAGGGAACCGGTCTGGGATTGGCCATGGCATACGGTGTCATGCAAAGTCACAACGGAAAGATTCAGCTGCAGTCGTCGCCTGGAGAGGGAACTACGGTGACGTTGTGGTTCCCTCAGGTGAAAGTGAATTTGAAGGTTCAGAAATTCGAGGGGAATGTGGCGACAGAAATGGATAGTCAGATTTTGAGCGGGCGCAAGGTGCTGCTGGTCGATGATGAACCGTTGGTGCTGCGTGCGGGCGTGAGAATGCTGACTACACTCGGTTGCACCGTGTTGGCTGCGGATAGCGGCGAAAAAGCGGTGGAGATGTTCGCCGCCAACCGAGATATTTCATTGATATTGCTTGATTTGATAATGCCCGGAATGGACGGCACGCAAACGCTGCAGCGCATTCGGGACATAGACGAGAAAATGCCGGTGATTCTGGTGTCCGGATATACACAGAACATTGAACGGGTTTCCGCATTGCGTCAGGCCAAAGAATGCGAGTTTCTGCCGAAGCCCTATTCCCCGACCGCATTGGTGGCGTCTGCGCGAAAGGTGCTTCCCTAGTTCATTTCTCCGTTCAGTTTGTCGTGGATACGAATTGTTGAGATCCGGTGCGGTATCTGTGGCATACTATGAAAAGATGTTTAACGGAAGGAACCGTTTATGGGTCAATTTATCGTTCGTTCTTTTCTTTTCTTGCTCTCTCTTTTTCTTTTTTTATCCGGCTGCAGCGATAGTAATTCATCGGGTGACACGTCATCCGGTGACGGCGATTCGGATGGGGACACGGACAGCGATGGTGACGGGGACGGTGACGGCGACAGTGACACGGACGGCGACGGCGATACAGACAGCGATACCGATACGGGAACCGAACCGGATCCGACCGACGAGATATTTGATGTCGAGATTATTCGGCGGGTGGATATTCATATTCCGACTGACAACGGTCCTCCCAGCAGTTGGGATTCCATCAACGCAGAAGCGCCGTCACCGGAATGCGTGGCCATTCATCGGGATTATTATGTAGGCGCCGCCACGTTTGACGGCGTTACGTATGAAGATATCGGTGTGCGGGTAAAAGGCGGCTGCGGGTCATGGCGCTACCTGGATGAAAAGCCCTCTTTCAAGTTGAATTTTTCGTGGGATGAAGATGAAACCGATGACATTTGCCCGGCGGAGCGCGAGGTGATGGGATTGAAACGATTCACGTTGAATAACGGGGTGCAGGATGTATCAGCCATGCATGAGCACCTGGCGTTTCAATTTTATCGCATGGTTGGGTTGCCGGCGCCGCGGACGGTGTCCATTCAGGTGTATGTGAACGATGAGTACTACGGTATCTACCAGCTGATCGAATCGATTGATAGAGGGTTCTTGAAACGTTGGTTCGATGTGAAAGCGGGCAAGGGAATGATGTACGAAGGGTCGTACTGGTGTGATTTCCTTACCGGCGACGACAGTGCGCCGCAGGACGGTACCTGCTGGGAGCGGGAGTTCGAACTCGATAATTGCTCTGCAGTGCCGGATGCGGTCGATGATTTGCAACCGTTTGAATCGGATGGTGTGACGCCGCAGGACCCCTGGAAGTTTCTGGCGTTGCTGATTGATGAGTTGGAAGGGTTGGAAAGCGCGAATGCGTTTTTTCCGGCAGTGACTGAATTGGTCGACTGGGATGCGTTTCTGGCGTACTGGGCGGCTTCGTCTATTATGATTGATTGGGACAGCTATGCGCAGTGGCAGAACAATTTTCGCATTTATCACGACCCCCCGACGAATCGCTGGTTTTTTATTCCCTGGGGGCTGGATCAGACCTGGCAGCCGGTGCCTGAATCCGACCCATGGGGGTGGAACGGTGGTGGTCAGTACAACTTCGGGATTTTTGAACCCGCCGGCGATGTGGCTCGGTTGTGCATAGAGGCCGGCGGCACCGACAGTGAGGGAAAAACCTGCGCTGATACGTATGTCGATGAGCTGTACCGCCAGCTGGCGATTTTCGAGAGTGTCGATTGGTCTGACGAAATCGATGCATGGGAGAATCGCCTGGCGCCCCTCCTGTCGCAAACCGATCCCCATCGGGAGTATTCATATGATCAATGGCAAGATGAGGTGAACAATCTTCGAGCGTTTGCCGCGGTGCGCGCGCAGGAAGTCCGGAGCGAACTTGCCTCTGCGGGGTACAGTGAACCATGACGACGGCGCATTTTGACGCAACAATGAAAGGTTTGAACCGTATGATGCAGCGAAGGGTAGAATTTATTATCGCGTTTTTATTGGGTTGTTCCATCGGCGGCATTGCCTGCAACGATGACGCGGACAGCGCCGATACGTATGCCCAGGCCCGGGAGGATTGTATGGCGCGTATCAATGGCTTTCGTGCGACGCTGGATTTGCCGCCGTTGGAGCGGTGGACAGACGGCGAGTCCTGTGCGGATTCAGAAGCCAGGTCAGATGCCATGACGAATACGGCTCATGGGGCGTTCGGGCAATGTGACGAGTGGGCGCAGAATGAATGCCCGGGGTGGGACTCCGTGGAATCGGTCATCAGCGGTTGTCTGCAGATGATGTGGGACGAAGGGCCGGGCGAGCCGTACTCCGAACATGGTCACTACATCAATATGACCAGTACCAGCTATACGCGCGTGGCTTGCGGTTTCTACGAAACCGGCACCGGTACTGTATGGGCGGTTCAGAATTTTCGATAGTCGGCGGAGCGCCTCTATCATACTATCTGGACGTCCCAGTCGGCTATGGAACAAACGGATTGACAATGGTGGTGTGCAGTATCTGCTGTCCATGGTTGAGATCCTCAGTGTACACAATTTCACAAGCGGCTTTGGCGGCGGCGCATACAATAAGAGAATCCCAAAAAGAAACCTTGTTGAGTATCATGGCATCCACCGCATCGAAAACAAGGTCAGGTGACACCACGACCGTTTCAAAATTCAAGAACGATTTCGCCGCTTCTTTTGCCTCCAACGGGGAAAGCCCCAGTTTTTTTGTGGCTATCACGATGAACTCTTGAAGTACCTGGGTGGAAACCACCCCGCCGCCGTCCACTGCTGCTTCGCGAATGATTTTCCTCGAAATCTGTTGCTTGCGGACATCAAATTTATCAGCTGCGTATATTAGAATATTCGTGTCGAAAAAGACCTTAGACATCGTAGACATCTTCGCGGCGCCAGGTCGCGCCATTGGAGTTTCCTTCCAACTTGTCGAGCGCCTCAAAACAGCCGTCGACCCACTTGCCGTCCTTGGCGCCGATACGTTGTTCCAATAATTCTCGTACTAACGCGTTCAGTGACATATTGTGCCGTTTGGCGTATTCTCGGCTACTCTTGAGAATTGATTCGTCCATCGACAACGTGATATTGGGCATAACAACCTCCTGTTACACATAATATGTGCGCACATATTATGTGTCAAGTGCTGCGGACGGCTTGCCGCGCAGTTTCCGTTTGGGCGGTGCAGTATTTTCGATAGCCGAAAAAAATGTGAACTGAAATTATCGGCTCGGTGTACTTTGTTTGTATGAACGAAACGGAGTACTCGATGAATACCAGGTATATGAAGTTGATTTGGAAAATGTGCCCCCCGGTTGTATTGTGTTGTGCGCTGCTTTTTGCGTGTCAAAGCGACTATCTTGATGAAGAGATTGATGGCTCGGTGTCTACCGATAGCCCAGAGGAACGGTCCTCTGACGATTCAGAAAGCACACCGCCTGCTGAAACAGACAGTGAGGACAGCGCGTCCGGGGCTGATTCGGCGACTGAACAGGACACCGATTCCGATACCAACGAGCTGTTGTTTCCCGATACGGATTGGGATGTCACACGAATCGGAGATATGGTTTTCGCAGACGAGCAGATTCTGGAATACCACATCGTCATGGATGAGGCATTGTATGAGGAGATGCTGGAGGACGGAAACGACGAGGTGTATCGAGAAGCGACGTTGACGGTTCAGGGCGGTGGTGCGGACAAGTGGTTTCCCAAGGTGGGGCTTCGTTACAAGGGCGATTATTCGCTGCATCATTGCTGGTACAGTGGTCACCGGGTGTATTCCGGGGATTGCGCCAAATTGTCGATGAAAATCAAGTTCAACGAGTACTATGAGCATGCGCGGTTTGACGGGTTGAAGAAAGTTAGCCTGCATGCGATGAGTTCCGATGGATCCAAGATGCGGGAGCGACTGGCGTATCAGATGTATTCGGAGTTCGGAGTCGGCGTCTCGCGAACCGCGTTTGCGAAGGTGTACATCAACGATGAACCGCCCGTGTTGATGTTGGCGGTGGAACAGGTGGACGGCCGCTATACCGCCCGCCATTACACCGACATGGATTCTGATGGAGATACGGACGGCGGTGATGGAAATCTATATAAAGAAATATGGCCGAGAGACACGTTGAGCGAGTATGCGGTCCGTGCCGCGTTGAAAACCAATGATGACTCGGACGACGCGGCAGATGTAAGTCGGTTTGTCGAATTCGGTGACGCCGTATCCTCGGCGTCCGCGGGGTCTTTCTCAACGGATATGGCGCCGTATGTGGAGTTGCCCCAGCTCTTTCGATACATGGCGGTGGATAGAGCCATCAAGAATTGGGACGGTATCAATGCCTTTTATTGGACCGAACGACCGCACAATTTTTACTGGTATGATGACATTGCGGATACCGGGTTGTTTCGTCTGATTCCCTGGGATTTGGACAATACGTTTCCATTGCATGATCCATATATGGACCCGGTCATCAATGAGGCGGATACTCCCATTCCGGATTGGAACGTGCTGCCGCTGTCGTGTTCACCGGTGTGGGTATGGGACCACAGCTGCACGGTGATTCCGCCGGGGTGTGATTCGCTCATCAATCTGCTGGCAGCTACCGGATGGGAGGAATTTGTGTCTTTGGGCAATGAATTGCTGGACGGGCCGTTTCAGTATTCCGCCGTGGAGAGCAAAGTGTCTTTATGGGAAGCTCAGCTGGCCCCGCTCGTGGAGGAAGATCCTTTTCTGTCGGTGAGCGCGTGGCAGACGCAGGTCGAAGAATTGCGCGGCATTCTGCAGCAGTGCATCGACGATTTCTCCGCACACCTGGAGACCGGATACGTTGTCGAAGAGTAGTCGGCACAACATCCATTAATCGTCGTGTTTTCGGCGGGACAGCGCCTTACTGAGTCCGGAACGGGAAATGCCGATCATTTGGGAGGCGACCGTGTGATTGCCCTCTGCACGTCGCAGCGCTTCTTCGATGAGCAGCTCGCGGGCTTCGGTAAGGGTGGGAAGCTTTGAAAACAGGGACAGTGGTGACCCCGAAAGCGCGGGCGATGCGCCGGCCGCGTCGTTTTGGTGACCCCCTTCATTGGCAGTGTGGGTACGAATATGATTTTTGAATATCGACGTGGAGAGCACTTTTGATTTATGATTACTGACCGCATCGAACACCATTGCCTCCAGCTCCCGCACATTGCCGGGGAAGTGATAAGTGGAAAGCAGGGTGCTCAGTTCCTTGGGCGGCGTGGGGCGCTTTTTATCGAGGTCTGTAGCGGCCTTGTTGATGAAGTGGTGCACGAGAATCGGAATGTCATCGAGCCTTTCGCGCAACGGCGGAATCTGCACGTGGTGCGTTTGCAGCCGGAAATATAAATCCGTGCGGAACCTCTGCTGTTCCTGCAGTTGCTGCAGATTCTGGTTGGTGGCAACCACGATGCGCGCTTCGGCGGGCTTGGGCGCATCGGCCCCCAGGGGGAAGTATTCGTTTTCCTGAAGCAGTCTCAGAAGCTTCACCTGGCTGGTCATATCCAAATCGCCGATTTCGTCTAAAAAGAGGGTGCCGTTTTTCGCAGTTTCAATCAATCCCGGGCGTCTCGTATCTGCGCCGGTAAACGCCCCTTTTTGATGGCCGAACAAGGTGTCTGAAAACATCTGGTCATCCAGACCGGCTACATTCACCGTCACAAACGGCCCGTCGCTTCGGCTGACCGCGTGCACCGCCTTGGCGAACAACTCCTTCCCAACCCCGGTCTCGCCGGTAATGAGGACCGGTCGTCTGGAATGGGCGATGGTTTCAACATAGTTGAATATGGCGCGCATTTTTCGGTTGGCGGTCACAATGTGCGCAAAGCATTCGGGGTGTTCCAATTCCCCTTTGAACATTTTTTTCTTAAACGATGCGTACTCATCCTGCAGTTCACCAAATGAAACGGCTCTTTTCACCGCTGACGAAAGCCGCGCTTCATCAACGGGTTTGACGATGTAGTCGAACGCGCCCGCTTTCATGCATTCAATGGCAATCTCCACTTCGTTGTATCCGGTTACAATAATGACGGGGGTTTCCGGGTATAGGCGTGTAATGTCGGAGAGAAGTTCCCGCCCATCCATATGGGGCATTGACAAATCGAGCAATACCGCGGACACCTTGGTCTTGGATAGCAGATCCATCACCTGTCGTGGATTTGTCGTGGAGAGAATATCCTCGATGCCTTCTGATTCAAGCATCATTTCAATGCCGTCGATGGCGGTCTGCTCATCGTCCACCAAGAGTACGGGGAGTCCGGATGAACGTTCACTCATGCTGTTTTCTCCTCTAAAGCCGGAAGAATCATTTTTACGGTGGTGCCTTCTCCCTGCGCCGATGCGAATTCCAGTTTGCCGCCGTGGCTGGACACGATGTTGGCGCTGATAGATAACCCCAACCCGGTGCCGCCGCTGCTGCGCTTGGTGGTAAAGAACGGATTGGTGATTTTTTTCAGATCTTCGTCACTGATGCCTTTTCCGGTATCGTTGATTTGAAAAACCACCGATTCCGAATGACTGCCTGGGATGGTTTCTTTGAAGGTGATGATTGAAATTTCACGGGGGCTGCTTTCCAACGCCTGCACCGCGTTCTGCACCAGGTTGATAATGACTTGTTCAATTCGACGGTAGTCACCCATGAACGGCGGAAGATGTTTTCCATAGGTCACGTAGAAGGCGCTGGTTTCCTTTTTGGTTAGATTTTTCAGCAGCGACAGCGCGGAATCCACCACCTGATTGAGATGAACGGTTTCCTGTCGTTGCGTGGGTTGCTGTCGGGCGTAGTCTCGCAGCTCATTCACAATATGGGTGATGCGCGTTGTTCCCTCCCGCATGTTTTCGTACATGGTGTTGATGCGGGTTTTGGTTTTTGAGTAGCGGGTTCCGCCCAACTTGAAGTCGCCGTGTTCTTCATAATATCGATCGAGAATCGGCAGCGCATCCTTCCAGGCCTTCTGCAGCAACGTGAGATGCGACAACACAAACTGGTTGGGGTTGTTGATTTCGTGCGCCACCCCCGAGACCAGAATGCCCAAAGAGATCATTTTATCTGCCTGCAGCAGCTGTTCCTGTTGTGCGCGGGCGGCCTGGGCCTGCTCTTTTCGGGCGGTGATGTCTTCCATGATGCCGTCAAAATAAATGACCTCGCTCTGTTCGTCGCAAATTACCGCAGCGGTTACTGAAATCCAGATGGCATCGCCGTTTCGGGTACGCATTTTCAGCTCTTCCTTGATTACCTCACGATTGGAAAACAGCTTCTTCGAAAACTCGATGCATTCTTCCGGGTAGTAATAAAGGTTGGCCACCGGCACCTGGTTGAGCTCCACAGGAGAGCGGTAGCCGAACATTTCGACCAGCGCCTTGTTCACCATGACCAGTTTCCCTTCCGGTCCGGGCGTCCTTCGATACACCCCCACCGGCACGTTGTCTGTCAGGGCGCGGTAGCGGGATTCCGCCTCCTGCAGCCGCTGCTTCACGATGGCAATCAACGACTGAATGCTGTTCGCACCGTCTCCCGAACCGGTTAATTCCTCAATGCGCGTCAGCAGAGACAGCGTGCTTTCTGTTGAATCGGTACTCATGAAATGTTCTTACCGCAAATCATGCCCCAAGCCAAAGTTTTCATGGTGCAGCCGAATGCAACAACTGTCGGTTTTTCCATATGACGGGTCTTTTTTTCATATCCTCAATCGAAACCGGGCGAATACGTGAGAAATCGAAAATCGTTTGATGTTTTTGGCATAGTCATGAACTGTACAAACCGTATTTAGTGGAACAACGGATGTCGTGGAAAATCTGTATAAAACCCGAATAAACGTTTTCAAAAAAGTTATATCTGCTATCGTTGTATCTGTTCAGCCAGCCATTATCAGTGTTTTGCGTGTCGTCTTTTTTAGGGAGACGGTAGAA
>JAFGXQ010000090.1 GCA_016936575.1 Deltaproteobacteria bacterium | reverse complement strand
TGTTCCCACTTCGGTGAAAAATCCCCGTTTTTTGTAACCGAGCAGTGTTTTATTCACGACCTCAGCGCACATCTTAATGCAAATACCACACTTAATGCACTTGTTCCGGTCATGAATAATGGCGGGATGACGCGTATCGTAATCGAGGACAATCCGTTCCCCGGCGATTGCATCCGGTGTTGCGCCGTATGCTTCAGAATGAGACTTCAGGGTGCAGTACTCCTTGGCGGTACATGAGCACTCGAAACAGCGTTCCCCCTCTGCGGACACCACCGCCTCACCGGCAGTGAAGTTCACTTCCTTAAAGGTTGTTTTGCGCTCATCAATCGATATATGTTCGAGCTTCAGCCGCTCGGTGCCCGGCACGTCCCGCAGTATAACAACGTCATCTTTCTGCATCGATCGCCAATGACCTCTCGATACATTGATTGTCGGCGGCTCCGCATGCGCTCTGCCGGCAAATCGATCGATAATCGCCAGCGCCGCTTTTCTTCCGGCGGCCACCGCTTCAACCACCGTTGCCGCACCGGTCACACAGTCCCCTGCGGAATACACGTTGGCATCCATACACAAATCAGCGGCGTTCACATCAATGTCGCCCCACTTATTCGTTTTCAATTCCTTCGGCGCGTCCGTTTTCTGCCCGATGGCCGCAATCACCGTGTCGGCCTCCACGCTGAATTCAGACCCATCTTTCGGAACCGGTCGGCGTCGACCGGACGCATCCGGTTCTCCCAGTTCCATTTCAATACAGGTGAGTTTCAGTCTCTCGCCTGCTTTTTCCAGTTTTACCGGCGCTGTCAGAAATTGAAACTGAACCCCTTCCTCTCTGGCTTCATCGATTTCAATCTGCTCAGCGGGCATCTCTTTTTCTGTCCGGCGATAGTAGCAGCTCACATCTCCGCTGCCCAGTCGCACGGCGGTCCGCACGCAGTCCATCGCGGTATTTCCACCGCCAATCACAATGGTTTTTTTCGGGTTGTCGCCCGACCAATCCCGCTGTGCGATATCGCCCAACCACACAATGCCGTCGCTGGCCAACTCGTCCCCTTCGCAGCGCATCGACGAAGCTGTCCAGCAACCGATACCAATCACCACCGCATCATAATCGCGCTGTAAGTCTGCAACTGTAAAGTCAACACCGAGCTTCTTATTACATTCCGATGTGATACCACCCATTTTTTCAAAATGAGCCAATTCCTTATCGAGCATGGTTTTGGGCAACCGGTACTCAGGAATGCCGTATCGGAGCATGCCGCCCAGCTTGGGCATCATTTCAAAAATATGTGACGAAACCCCCTGCAGCCGCAGGTAGTACGCAGCGGCCAATCCCGCCGGTCCACCGCCCACAATCGCCACTTTCCGACCGTTCAGCGGTTCACATTCTTCCATGTACTCGTCGTAATGCAAATCCGCTGCCAGTCGCTTGAATTCATTGATTGCCACAGGTGCGTCCTGCACATTGCGACGACAATCCTTTTCGCAGAACCGTGGACATACCCGTCCGATGGATATGGGCAATGGAATTCGCTGTTTCAGTATTTTCAGCGTTTCAAGAAAATTACCTTTTCGTCCTTCACGTACGTACTCTTCAACCTTCGCATGAGCGGGGCACGAAATCGTGCACGGTGCTTCGCAGTCACCGCTATGTTCGCTGAGCAGCAGGTTGAGCGCGCTTTTCCGCATGTCCAACACATCGGCGCTATTCGATTCATAGTCCTGATTCGCCATGGGAACCGCGGCGCACGACGGTATATATCGACCACTCTGCGCATGCTTCACCACACACACAAAACACGACGTTGTTTTAGATACTTTCTGGTGATAGCACAGGGTTGGAATCTGAATTCCGTTCTCCAGGGCCACTTCGAGAATGGTCTGTCCGGGGGCCGCCTGCATCTCTTTACCGTCAATCGAAAATGAAATTTTTTCGGTGGTCATCATCCCACCTCCTTGCTGTCTGCGCTGCTGCTGAATCCGCTGCCGCCGGGAATTCTCGAAATGGTATTCTGAGGACACGCTTCAATACAGCTGTTGCACCGGGTGCAAATTCGGTTGTCCACAATGTAATCGTCGCTAATCGCGTTCACCGCACAATTCTTGATGCACAAACCGCATTCCGTGCAGTTCTCTTTGTGAATCGCCACATCGGAAAGCGCCGCGCACTCCATGGCCGGACATTGACGGTCGACCACATGCGCATCAAACTCCTCTTTGAAGTAGCGCAGCGTGGCCAGTACCGGATTCGGCGCCGTGGCCCCCAACCCACAAAGGGATCCGGCTTTCACCTTCTTGCCCATTTCCTCCAGGAATGTCACATCTTTCGCGGTTCCCTCCCCACCGGTGATACGCTCCAGCGCCTCAAACATTCGCTTGGCGCCCACACGGCAGAATGTGCACTTGCCGCAGGACTCCCGATGGGTGAAATCCAGGAAATACCTCGCGGTTTCAACCATACAACGATTGTTTCCAATTACTATCAATCCTCCCGACCCCATAATCGCCCCGAGAGAATTCAACGAGTCGTAGTCAACCGGCGTATCGAACAGACGTGCGGGAATACACCCGCCCGAGGGGCCACCGGTCTGTACCGCTTTCACGCTTCCAGGCTCCGCGCCGCCGATGCCATAAATGATTTCCGCCAGCGTCACCCCCATGGGAACTTCGACCAGGCCGGGATACTTCACATCTCCGGCCAGCGCGAACAATTTGGTTCCCCGCCCGCCCTCCGTGCCCACCGCGGCGTATGCAGCCGCACCTTCCCGAATGATAATCGGAACATTGGCAAATGTCTCCACGTTGGAAATCATACTCGGCAGTCCGAGATATCCACTGTCCGTGGGATACGGCGGCCGAAACCGCGGCATCCCCCGCTTGCCTTCCAGCGAATGAATCAACGCGGTTTCCTCGCCGCACACGAACGCACCGGCTCCCTCTTTTACCTGCACATCCAAACCTTTTCCATTAATCACATTCAGTCCGCGCGCTTTAATGGTTTCAATCGCGATTTTCACATTCTTGATGGCTAATGGATACTCGGCGCGACAATAAATGAAAATTTTGCTGGCAGCGGTCGCATGTGCCGCAATCAACATTCCCTCCAGCACCTGGTACGGAAGCGATTCCATAAGAGAACGATCCATAAAGGCGCCGGGGTCGCCTTCATCCGCATTGCAGATGAGTACCTTTTCATCGGCTTCTTTATTGGCCAGAAGGCTCCACTTCACACCGGTCGGAAAACCACCGCCGCCGCGTCCCCTCAGAAATGAATCCTTCACTTCTGTCACCACATCCGAAGCAGGCATGGCGAGCGCCTTTTTCAATCCTTCAAATCCGCCGAACGACATGTAGGCGTCAATATCTGTGGGTTCAAACTTACCGATGATGCCGGTGATTTTCAGATTCTCTTTTTCGCTGCGCGCCGGCCGAACGTCGAGTCGTTTTTCTTCTGCCAGAGACAGCACAGCGTCGATGTCTTTATCTTTGTCGGAAACATTCCCGTATAAAACGGCGGTATCTGCAGTTACCACTTCGACCAGGGGCTCCGCGTAACAGTGTCCGATACAGCCCACACCCAATACTGTTACATCAGTTTTTTGTTTCAATTTGTCGACAACCGCTTGCGCCCCCGCAGCCAGACCGCAGGAACTAACACCAACTCGTATTTCTTTAATCTGCATGATTCATCCCTGCCTTCTGAATTTCTTTAAAATCTTCAATGTACTTTTTCGATTCAGATTGCCGAAGATTTCTCCGTTGACCGACAACACCGGCGCCAATGAACAACATCCCAGACAGGCCACTGTTTCCAACGAAAACAGTCCGTCGGCATCGGTCTCTCCGTCGTCGATACCCAGCGCTGTCGAAATCCAATCGAGAATCAAAGGGGTTCCCTTTATGTGACAGGCCGTTCCGTCACATACACTGACTCGATACTTCCCGGGCTTCACCCGCTTGAACTGTGAATAAAACGTTACCACCCCTTCCACTTCGGCGGGGGGGACCGAGAAATAGTCGCTGCAGGTATCCAGCGCTTCCTGAGAAAGGTATCCTTCCTTCTGCTGTATCAGCTGAAGACCTTTGATGATGTTGCCTTTTTCGGGGTGAATCTCTTCCAAGTAAGCAAAGGTACTGATCATTTTCAAAATCCAAACCTTAAAGAACCTGTGCTGACAGGTTCGAAACCACGGGAATCAAAATGATATGCATCTGTCCGTTGAATTGAACGAGCGGCAAGAGAGTATCAAAAATAACGCAGGAAACAAGCAGAAATTCCAGACGTCTGCAGATATTGAGCACCTGTTCGCCGGGGGTAACTACTCGGCGACAACATCGACCAGAACATGTTGAATGGGGTGACAGGGAGGTTCTTCTCCCCAAAGCAATTTATTGTCCTCACCATATGCGGTAATGTGGGGCGTTTTGATTTCTTCATCGGTATTCAGCGAGTCATAGCTCCAATCGTTGGTGGGGTCCCACACACAACTGTCGCCGTTGGGAATACCGAAATCCACCTGGGTGACCCGCGGGCCTTTCAACAACGTCTGCCGACCCCAGAATTTGTATCCCTCATAACTCAACACGAAGTACCACATATTTTTCGCTTCTTCGCTCTCTTCGTCTTCACACTTGAACGGTCCGGAAATACCGGTGGGCTCGCCCCATTCGCCCGCGCTGCGATCGTAATTGATGGTCGCGGTCATGGTGGACGGATCAATTCCCGCCATCTCCAGTTCCGTCACATCAATGTAATATCGCGCAGTGAGAAATTCGTTGTATCGGGGGGGGTGAATCGACTCGTTCATCATGGTGATGTCCACCTGCGACCGGCAGTCGTTGGCGCTGTTGATTTTGCCCATCGTATAAAATTCATCGATCGGATCTTCAATCGGCGGGAAATCCGGATCCGGACAACCGGCGACCAACCCTTCTTCGTCTGTCGCCTCTCGTTGGAAGTAGTAGTTACCCGCCAATGCCCCCACCAGCGCGGCATTATAGTCAATGGTGATTTCGTTGGACCCGTAATCCCCACGCTGGTCGATGTGCACGTCTTCGCCGCCCACCGGACCATTTACCAACGCACCCCAGATAATGTGCCTGTTTTCAGTGGGATTATCCGGCAAACCGTAAATCGACGCATGCCCGGCGGCGTGATGAGGCTGATTCGCGTAATTCGGTGAATATTCGGTATACCCCATGACAAACGATTTGCCTTCGGGATCTTCATTCACCTCATTCTTGCCGAGCAGGTACTGGGTCTGCGAAAACGCCCAGTCAACCAATTCCGCCGGCGCTGAATCGCTCGAATCGTCTTCAAAATTTCGCGCATACACCAGGGCCACCAACTGCCCCGCGGAGTTGTAGCGTCCGGAACCCCAGGTTACGTTCACCTTGGTTGAAAACCCACCCGGGGTCTGTGCCGAATTCCGCCATGCCATCGAATCCGCGCGCGTGATGTATCGAAACAGTTTACCCAGGCGCTGCAAATATTCGCGCTCTGTCAGCGAGTTGGTCAACTGATAGGAATCATCGTCCGATTGTTCCCACAGGGAATCGAGCGATGCATCATTGGCCGACGCCGCCTCTGAGAGTGATACCGCCATTCGAACAAAAACACCCGAGCGCAACGAATTCCAGATGTGAGTCCACCCCTCCGCCCAGCAGGCATTGGTTTCACTTGCGGAATTCCAATCCACCAATGACAGCACACATGTTTTATCAAACCCGGGAATATCATACAAATGACCCAACGCCTTTTCGAGATAATTCCAATCCCCTGTCGCTTCGTACAGCCACACCGCGGCCCAGGCCAAATCATCCCACGCGTATTCGGAATTGTACAATCCACCGGTAGTGGACTGTATCGCACCGCCGCCGGCGACCGCAAACTCATACAGTGCGATGGCGTAATTCAGCGCTTTTTGAGAATATTCCGCATCGCTTTTGGTTACCAATGATACCAGGGCCAACGCGGCCGCGTTGTTGGCGGTCACATCAGACGCCGGGTCGTCAGTGGTGGCAAAGAACGCCTGACGCGGGCAGAAGCTCGGATCTCTCAATTCAGGCGGCATCCAGCCGCATTCGTGGTCGACCGCAGCCCCCACCTGGTGCGCATATGCGATGACCTTCCCGTAGTCGGGAGAATTACTATGATTTTCAATGAACGTATTTTTCATGAAGTAATCCGCCGCCCACCGAATTTGCGTCAGAGCTTCATCCTCCAGACTGGTCAACCGAAATGACTCGGGGAATTCATACATGGCCCAGGCAATGGTGGAGGCCATATATCCGGTGGTCATCGCAAACTTGATATAATCGCCGGCATCGTAATATCCGCCGCTCACATCCACTTCGCCGTCTCCATCCGGATCCAGCACGTCGATATGTTCTGCGATAAATGCATCGCTCATATTGACGCCATCCGGTGCGCCGGATTTCAATTTGATATGGGCGTCACTCAAATGCGCATCGCCGCGCCATTGCACGTCGGTACAATACACATTCTCGCCGGATTTATTCACGTTAAAAAACCAGAGCGCCATTTGCAGCGCTTTGCCGAGTTTTCCCGATTCTCCATCACAGCTGTTGCCGGCCGGGAATGGCGGCGGTGCGCAAAACTCTTTGGGTTGCTCCCATACCCCTTCGTCATTAAACCAACCCACACTACCGGAATAGTCATAATTGTCAACTGCGCCGTCTCCATCATCACTTTGCAAATTATCTGAAGCATTATCCCCCACCTGACGTTCCGGATCACGGCTGCATCCGAGCGACACCATCACCACCACGATTGCATGTAGAAAAAGGTAGGAACACTTAAGTAAGCCATTTTTATAACTATTAAACATGACGGAACCTCAAAAAATAATAATTAAGAAAACTCTTCATCCCCCTCAAAATGAAGATTTATACGAACCAATAAAATTAACAGAACAGTAAATAGTACTGTTTTATATCTTCATTATAGCTGAATCCGGGCATATAATGGAAAATTTTTCGCCCGGACGTCAAAAATTCAACAAATCTGCCACAAACGTATGTTTAAAAAAATAAACGTCAACCACAAATTTATGTCAGACAACCGATATACCAGTGAGAAAAAAATAAAGGCCGGCGGGCTCACGGCCCCACTTCGAATGGAAATTTTTCAATCGTCATTTGCTCTTTACCGGTAAATGCCGGAAACTTAATTGGTTTTACCCGCTCAGCAGCACAGGTCGCTTCCGCGCTGTCCGCGCCATCCCCAACCGGAAACGCACCAACCACCGAGCCATCGTTTCCGACAATAATTTTGAGGACGATCTCCCGCTTCACCCCTTTGGCACATTCGGTTTGAATTTCGGGACGGACCGCAATCAAGCAGGCGCTAATCTGCTTTTTATCCAGCATTTCGACCGGCGTTTGCGCAGATTTAGCCACCTCTCGCTCACAAAACTGCTTTGCTTTTTCTGCTGTTTCATCCGGTTCGGCAGATTGCCCCGATGTCTTGCCCGGGCTATTCCCCGACGCGGCAACAGCCGGTGTTCCCATTGGTTCCTCCAGATCTGCCATTTCATTCGACTGCGCACCGCCACAAGCAGTAAACACCATTACGGCCATCCCAGAAAGAAAACACCTTGCGATCATGAAGCCCTCCTTAGAATCTCAATTTTTAGGAAAATTTCCGTAACATGATAATAGCGCTCAGGACCAAATCTGTCCACCCTCAGAGATACGCGCTACCGTCGTGCCAATCTAAATCATCGAATATTTTTGAAAAAAAGAAAGGAAAATTTTTTAACGCAGTTCGAGGATGCGTTTATCCAGATCTTGCAGTCTCGACTGAAACTGATGCAGGCGCTCTTTAGATTCCTGCTCACTGACTTTATTCCACGTGGAGTGAGACGAGGTTTGACTTGAATTATCCCCCCATACTTTTCTCTGAAGATCTAAAATCATGTCGTTTAACCAGTTCATCGTAACCTCCTTAGCTACGACCCACGCTTCTGCAATCGCCTTGCCAAGTGCTCTAAAAACAAAAAAAACGCGTAAATACGAACAGTTAAAAGATTGCCAATAAAATTTAGTCGCTTGCCAAAACGATTTTCCCTTGTTCTGAACCGTTCATCCATGTGTAACAAATGTCACCTTTCAAAAAAAATGACATAATTTCAAATGGTTAATCAGGTGCGAGACTTTTTTCGCAGGTAGAGAAAAGATCTTCTCGGCAACTCTCAGGCACACTTCATTCAATCAACGGATTCCTATGTCACAACGCGATCCAATCGCATTCAACCGGCTGAAATCATTATCATTAATGAAACGCCGGTTCAGGCCGGAACACAACATGTGTCAAAATATACCCATAAGCTGTTTTCGAACCTTGAACGAATTTTCCACTCTGCGCATTTTCGTTCGCATCCGCTACCATGCGCACACCATTTGCCAGATGAAACAAAGCGAAGTACACTCATTTTTCAACCGCTGGAAGGAGAGATATCACTTGACCCAATCAACTGAATCAAATCAAGAACCCGCAAAAATCAGATACAGAAACCACGATATTTCCGTTGTTCGCGGCACCCGCGTCTCGCAATTGATGAATGACCACCCCTCACCTGAAGATAACACGGTGATTGCCGCCATCGTCAATCATCGTTTGGTTTCGCTGGACGCACGAATTATCCGTTCCGGAACCATCGAACCGGTTGCCATTCGCAGTCATCGCGGCGCCCGCTTATATCAGCGGCATCTCACGTTAATGTTATACGAAGTATTCGGACGTGTTTTTACAGGCGCAAAAATTCAAATCGGACAGGCGATATCTGAAGGGCACTACTTTAAAGTCAGCGGCATTCAGGTCGATGACACATTTGTCGACACCCTTGAAACCGAATTGAAAACCCTGTCGAAACAAAAAATTCCGTTTGAATTTTTGAGAGTGACCGTGGAAGAAGCCCGACGGATGTTTCGACAAAAAGGTCAGGATGTCAAAAACAAGCTGCTGAATCAATGGCCGTCATCCCATGTGTCTGTGGTGAAAATCGGAAGTTTTGTCGATTTTTGTTTAAGTCCGGTGGCGCCGCATACCGGTTTTTTTAATACATTCAAAGTAATGAAGCTTGAGGATGACACGTTCATTCTGCAATTTCCCAACCAGTGCGACGACACGACCAAGCGCAATGAAATATCGCAGCCGAAATTGTACGCCACGCATAAAGAAGCCAAAGAATGGTCGCAGCTGATGGGCGTCGCTCACGTGGCGGAATTGAACAGCGCGGCGACATCAAAACAGATCAAACAGGTTATCCAAATATCGGAAGCGCTCCACGAAAAGAAAATTTCAAACATTGCCGACACCGTTGTGAATGATCTGAACCGGAAACTCGTATTCATTGCCGGACCTTCATCCTCCGGGAAAACCACCTTCGCCAAAAGACTGTCCATACAATTGAAAGTGCTCGGAGTGGAACCCAAATCGCTTTCACTCGACAACTATTATGTAGACAGAGAAGAAACACCGCTGGGAGAAGACGGAAAGTGGGATTTTGAAGTGTTGGAAGCCATCGACCTTGAACGTTTCAACGGCGATTTGCGAAAAATCCTAGATGGAGAGACAGTCAACACCCCCACATACAATTTTCAAACCGGACAGCGCAACCCGGCAGACAAATGGATTCCCGTTCAGCTCGGCCCACATGACGTTCTCATCATCGAAGGCATTCACGGATTGAACAACGCGCTGACACCGGCCATTTCCGACAAAGAAAAATTCAAAATTTATATCAATGCGCTCAACCCGCTGGCCATCGATGAACACAACCGACTCAACACGTCCGATGTACGATTGATTCGACGTATTGTTCGAGACCGGCATTATCGCGGATATTCGGCGGCACAGACCATCAACAACTGGTATTCGGTTCGAAAGGGAGAGCGAAACCACATCTTTCCATTCCAGGAATCCGCAGATGTCATCTTCGACACGTCGCTGATCTACGAATTTTCTGTTCTGAAAATTTTTGCGGAGCGGTACCTGCTTGAAGTGCCTCGTGAGAACCCGGCATTTGCGGAAGCATACCGGCTACGCAAATTTCTCTCCATGTTGGTAACCGTTCTGCCTGGCGATATTCCACAAACATCACTCATGCGCGAGTTCATAGGCGGTTCCAGCTTTTCGTATAAATAAATCAGACAAAATACCGCATGCCAACCGCTGTAAACACACCGGAAGGATCGGAAAACGCCGTGTTATCAGGCATTACCCCTTGGTCCTTCCATACGTTCCCATATGGCAGCGACAATCACAGATATGATTCCGCCCAGCTCAATCACCCAATTCAGGCGAATTCCCATTTTCTTCTGATATAGCAGTGAATCCAGCGCATGCAGCGAAACAGAGCGAATCATCGAATACGCAGCCAAAAGAAGAATACTGATAGCGACCACGCGAAACGCAGCCGAATAACGTCGACGCAACAACAAACGCCATACAAAAAACGCACCCGCAATTACCCCAAAAAAAATCACCCCAATCACCACAAACTGAAAAAAAGAACGTTCCATATACCAATCGTGGTTCCAGGCGATTTTGCGTAAAAACCGCGTAAACACACTCGTCAGCTCAAACAGTTTGTTTGCGCCGACCAACAACACTGCCGCCGCCGCTCCGTTCCACCGAACGTGAGACGTTGATGTCCGCCCTGTAAACCAGCATGCTCCCGCAGCTGCCATATACATCGAAACCGTTACCCACCACATCACCTCATGCATGTTTTTTTCGTTTCCACGCGCTGCGCCAATTGAAAAAAGCCGCCGTCGCCGCCGCCAACGCGCCGACAATTTCCAACAGCCAGTTCAGCTTCAATCCGCCAAACAACTCGGAAAGCGGTGGCAAATGAATACCGTAAAAAGTGCTGACCCGTACAATAACAAACCGAACGATAAAAACCGCGCCCAGCAACAGCAACGCGTACCGCCGCCATTCGCGACGAATGTGCCAGGCAACAATCAGAAGTGTACCGACACTGACGACGGCAAGCGCAACGACAAAAAGCCACTGAAATCGCTTCGCCGTTTCATACACGTTCCAATGGTGTGCCAATGCTTTTACAACAGCGGTAAACCAGGTTTGAAAATCGGCCTGTTTATTAATTCCCAGAAATAAAAACCCAGCTCCGAGTCCGCCCCATACGATCCGATGAATCCGTATGTCTCCGGTCTGAAATATTTTATCCGCTTTCAGTGAGCAAAGAACGCTGCCTATTGCTGCAAGCAGGTACGCCGCAACCGTTGCCCACGCCAGTGGATTTGGGTCACCCACTTTCAAGGTAAATGGCACATTGGAAATCACATCAATGAAATTCATATTTACCAAACAGTGCTAACGACTCTTCACTTCACACATTTACTTTGACGCGCCAGCCAGTGCGAGACTGCAATAGTACAAGTGGCTTGACGGAAACTCCGATGGGACGCCGGTAACCTGCAGGTAGGTGGTCCCCGCGGGCAGCAGAATATACGACGCGGTGGCGTTATTGCCGTCAGACCACTCAATGGGCACGTCACTTTCCACGCCGCTCTGCAACTCTGTCTCCATACCGCTGGTTACATTCACCGCCGTCACAGTGAAATTCTGTATTCCGCTACCCATTGTCGCGCCGGTGCAAAACATCAATAAATAATGTTGTATGGAGAGTTCAATTCGAAAAACATCCACGGTATCGAGTTCATCAAGAGTACCTAACCACGAACCTACCTGATACCCGTCCACAGTCGGTTCCAGGGCAAGCAGCTCTGCAGTTTCGTATGAGTCATTGTCGCTCACGGCCTCAAAGGCAAAATTCTCTGACGGCGTTGAAAACAGGTACAACGAATAAAAATCGTTTGCCCCAGGTGTCCATCCGGGGGCGCCGGAAACCCGAATAAAATACGTGGTCTGAGGGGAAAGGTTCGCCAGAATATCGCGCCGCAACCGGTCCATACTCATCGAGGCAATAAGCTGCTCCGTGCTGTCCAGTATTTCAATCTGTACCGTTGCAGTGGTTCCGCTGCCCGAAATCCCCGACAATGGATTTCCCGCTCCCGTACGCATGTTGAGTGAAACGCCCGATATCGTCTCTGCATCTCCGGTTGTAAACGCATACACGTCTGCATCTGCAACGCTATCGAGACGTCCGTGAACAAAACTGTACGTATTATCTGCGGACGCGACTTCGCCTACGGTATCTGCGGCGTCCACCGGCACCATCGCTACATGCGTTGCCTCCGCAGTCGTATCGTTCGACACACCCGCAGCAGAGACGTCATACTGAGACGACATCGTCGAATTCTGCATAAACCGAACTGCGTAGTTCAATGCATGATCGACATGCTGCGCAGCCAGAGAACTCTCTGTCCAGTTCTGATAACTCTCCAGCTTCACGCAAAGGGACTGACCGCCCGGCGCATAGTAGACATAGAACGAGTCGGTGGTCGCCGTTATCAAACTGTCATCCACCGAGCCGATAGGAGTACTTCCATCTGCGGAAAGCAATGACAGCACGGGATCAAAAGAATACACCGGCAAAAGCGCATTTTCAGTTTCCAGCTGGTACCACGCGCCTTCCGGCGGCACTTCAATCCGAAAATACGCTGCGCTGTTCAATGCCTCCAATTCCCCCTGTTCGAAAAAAGCCCCTGAAGAAAACGCAATCACCGGCGCAGCGGCACAACCGTCCATATCACTCACAACCGATGTATACGTTTTTGAGTCGTGACAAGATGTTCCCACCAATAACCAGATAACCCAAACCGACCATTTAAAAAATTTTGTCGCTTTCATCGCCTAATTCCCACTGAACTGAATTTCATCAAACATCAAACTGGGAACACGCGTTGCGCTGTACATCCATGGATCATTGCCCACCTGTGCCAGCTTTTTCCACAATTCTTTATGATTCCCCGAAATATTCAATTCCGACACCGCATCGGTGAGTTCGCCTGTTTCAATTCGTGTACCATACACCCCCAATGAAAAATCTCCGGTGGTACTGTTTGTGTTTCCGCCGATGAATCCTCGTACCAACACGCCGTTATCCACACCGGCAATCAGTTCAGACAGGCTTTTTTCACCCGGCAAGATCACCAGATTGGAGCTTCCACCGGTGGTGGGCGGACGATTCAACTTTTTTCCATAATAGGTGTCGATGAAAAAATTCTTGAACACCCCTTTCTCAATTACCGCCATATCCCGAGCTGATATTCCTTCCGAATCGTACAGTCTCGAACCAAACCCACTCCGGATAAACGGGTTGTCCAGGATGGTCAGAATGTCGGAGGCAATTTCCTTTCCTTCAAACGCTTCCAGAAATGACCGCTTCTGCTGCACCGCTCGCCCGCCGGCAGCCGAGAGCAACCCGCTCAATAAACGACCGACGGTCCGATTTTCGACAATCATCGGACATTTCTGCGTATCCATTTTCGTCGTCCTCAACTTCAACGATGCCCGCTCCACCGCGCCGTTTCCGACGGCAGACGCATTCATTATATCTTTTGCGAAACGAGACCCCGCCACATCCCAGCCACTGGGTCGTTTATCTCCTTCATCTTTTAAAGAAATTTCGGTAAACAGCCATGCCTGCGTACCGCGCACGCTGCCTTCAAAACCGTTGGAATGTACCTGATACGAGCTTGCCGCCTGTGTTTCCATGCTGGCTTCGGCGGAAATCGCTTTTGCACCGGCGGCCGCCATGGCAGCCCCTTCGGCTTCTTCTGCCAATGCGTTGCGCTTGTCGGCAGAAAACGTTTCCACTGCCTCATCGTACAGCGCCAAATCCATTTCTTTTCGCCCTTCGTACAACTTAGGGTCGGTCAATTCGCGATAGGGATCCTTTTCCATGGCTCTGGTCAAGGCAACGGCGCTGTCCAAAAACGATTCCAGCGCGTCTGTCCGAAAATCATTCGATGTACTGGCGCTGTACTTGCCATCATCGTACAGGTGCACAGTCACCGACCGCTGCGCCGATTCCTCCACTTTGTCGGCGATGCCCTTGCGGAACACACACGACACATTCCGCGATTGAGAGGCGACCACTTTCACGTCTTTCATGCCGCGCTGCTTCGCGCCTTCCAACACCCGTTGGGCTGTTTGCTCAATACTCGTCGTTTTCATGAATTCACCCCGCCCACTGTAATGGCCGAAACTTTCACTGTGGGTAGTCCCAGGCCGACCGGAACGGATTGACCGTCTTTTCCGCACGTCCAGGTGCCCAAATCAATGGATTTATCATTCCCTACCATGGTTATTTTCTTTAAACTGTCCGGCCCGTTGCCAATCAGATTCACATCTTTCACGGGTGCCGTCAATTTGCCGTCCTCAATGAGATACCCGGTTTTCACATAAAAACTGTAATCACCGGCACCAATCGCCACTTCACCGTTCGAGAAATCCACTGCGTACAACCCCTTTTTCACGGAGCGAATGATTTCCTCCGGATGATGCGGTCCGTTCTCCATGGTGGTTACCCGCATGCGCGGCATCGGAATACATCGAAAATCCTCCCTGCGCCCGTTTCCGGTCTGCGGCACTTTGTAGTGTTTGGCACTGATACGATCGTGCAGATAGGAAACCAGTTTTCCGTTTTCCACCAATGTGGTGCTTTGCCCCACCGTACCTTCGTCGTCCACATTCACCGCACCGCGCGCCTCCTGCTCCAAACCAGTGTCCACAATTGTGACAAAATCGGCAGCAATCGGCTTGTTCATCATCGCGGAAAAAATCGAAATCTCTTTGCGATTGAAGTCGGCTTCAAAACCATGCCCCATGGCCTCGTGCAACAGTATACCTGACGTCGCCGGCGCCAGAACCACCGGCATTTCACCGGCAGGGGGCACTTTGGCATCAAAAAGTAAAATCGTGCGTTCCACCGCCTGCTTGGCGATTTCATCGATCATCTCGTCGGAATACATCTCGCTGCCCCGCCTGGCGCTACGCGAAAAACCATTGGTCTCGATTCGGCCGTCCTTCTCGGCGGCGCAATTGGCGTACAGCAGTGTCATCGGACGAATATCCTCCGCCCACACGCCTTCCGTATTGGCAATCAACACCGCTTCGTCCGAATCGCCGAAGTAGGTGCTGGCCTTGATGATGCTCGAATCGAGATTCATCATTTTTTCTCCCACCCGCCTGGCGATATTGATTTTGTCTTTCGGGGCCACATCCATCCATACCGGCCGAGTCGCATACAGTCTTGGAATCTCCACCGGTGTAAATATATCTGCAGGCTTGACCGGAGCGGCCGATGCGATGGACGCCGCGGTCTGTGCGGCCTTGATCAGCGCTTCAGGCGTCAGCTCCTCGGTAAACGCATACCCGGTCTGCTCCCCTTTGAGCACCCGAATTCCCGCGCCCAAATCCACCTGCGCGTACGCGCGATTCACCTGACCGTCCTCGAATCCGACATAATCCGACACTTTGTGCTGAAAGTAAATGTCTGCGAAGTCTCCCCCCAAAGAAGTCGCCGCGCGAAGCACCCTACGCACCAATGCTTCGTCAATGCCGAACTGACTCTGAAAATATGCGCCGCCGGCAACATTCACCTTCGGAACGATAATCGTCGGTTTCTGAACTGCTTCCGGATGCGCACAGGAGGTAAAAAAAGGCGCCCCCGCAACCGTAATTGCCCCGGTCGCCGCGCTGTTGATGATAAATTCTCTTCGATTCATTATTGTTCCTCGTTTCAGGTTACAACCCACAGTGTATACATGAAATTATTGAAGAAAAGACGCTGATTCCATTTTCGGCTTACTTTGCGGTGTCAAACGGATCGTTCGGATCCCCGGTATCATCGAAGGTATCGGTGTCTGAATCCGTCCAGGTATCTGTGTCTGTGTCTGTTTCTGTGTCGGTTTCCGTCTCCGTGTCCGTATCCGAATCGCTATCCGTATCTGAATCGCTATCCGTATCCGTGTCGCTATCCGCGTCCGTGTCGGCGTCACTATCGGTATCAGAGTCGCTATCCGCATCGGTATCCCCGTCCGCATCGGTATCCCCGTCTGCGTCGCTATCGGTATCTCCATCGGTGTCACTGTCGGTATCCGCGTCCGCATCTGAATCCGCATCCGCATCCGCATCCGCATCCGTGTCCGTGTCTGAATCGGTATCCGAATCCGTATCCGAATCCGTATCCGAATCCGTATCCGAATCACTGTCCGCATCGCTGTCCGCGTCGCCATCCGCATCGCTGTCAGCATCTGAATCGGAATCGCTGTCTCCATCGCCATCGGCGTCCCCATCACTGTCCCCATCGCCGTCCGCATCGCCGTCCGCAGCGGGCGGCGGACTAATCGGCCCGGTATCACACCCCTGAACCAGCGGCAGACATACGCCCCATAAAAGCAGTAAAATAAAAATTGTTATATACTTCATCTTACAGCGCCTCTCCGTCTCATCGACGTGGACCAAATATGAAAATATCTGTCAATTCTGCTGTCTCAATATTATATTGTAAACGATTTATACTTCATTGTGTGACATTTTCCTAAACATTTATCTGCCGTAAAAAACGGGGGATATTGCTTCCGGGAAGCGGGTGCATTATAAGAGCCGTGGAGGACATGTTTAGATGAACGAAAAAAAAACAGATCAGCACGCCGATAAAGTAGTAACCCAGCTCCACTTTGCCAAAATCGGCAAAATCACGCCCCAAATGCAGCGTGTCGCCGAAAAAGAAAAAATTTCCCCGGAACGGGTTCGCGACGAAATCGCACGCGGAAGGTTGGTAATACCCGCCAATATCCATCATACCAATCTCGATCCGATCGGTATCGGCGATGCCGTTACCTGTAAAATCAACACCAATATCGGCGGCTCCCCCATTCGGTCTACCGCTGCCGAAGAACTAAAAAAACTCGACCTGGCGCTTCACCTGGGTTCCGATGCGGTCATGGATCTCACAGTGGGCCCATATATCGAAGAAATTCGAAAAACCCTCATTGCGCACAGCCATGCACCCCTGGGCACGGTCCCGATATATGAAGCCATCGAAATGGTGAATGCGCCCGAAGATTTAACCGCTGACCTGATTTTCGATGTTATCGAACGACAGGCCCGGGCGGGAGTGGATTTCATGACGGTTCACGCGGGACTGCTGCGGGCGCACGTTCCGATGGCGGTGAATCGCCTGGCCGGCATTGTCAGCCGCGGCGGCTCGCTCACTGCCAAATGGATGGTGCATCACAAGAAGGAAAACCCCATTTACACAGAATTCGATCGATTGCTCGATATCTGTCGTCGCCACGATGTCACCCTGAGTCTCGGGGACGGCCTTCGCCCGGGCGCGCTGGCCGACGCCAGTGATGAGGCCCAGTTCGCCGAGCTGAAAACCCTGGGCGAATTGGTGAAACGATGTGTAGACGCCGACGTACAGGTAATGGTGGAAGGCCCCGGCCACGTTCCGTTCGACCAAATCGCCATGAATATGGAAATGGAGCGAAAATGGTGCCATGAAGCGCCGTTTTACATACTCGGCCCCATCGTTACCGACATTGCGCCCGGCTACGACCACATCACCTCGGCCATCGGCGCCACCATGGGTGCATTCAGCGGCGCATCCATGCTGTGTTACGTCACGCCGCGCGAACACCTGGGGCTGCCCAATCTGGAGGACGTCCGCCAAGGTGTTGTTGCCTATAAAATTGCCGCCCACGCAGCCGACATCGCTCGAAAACGCCCCGGTGCGAGAGAGCGGGACGACGCACTATCTGAAGCGCGTGCGAATTTCAGGTGGGACGACATGTTCAACCTGGCCATCGATCCGCAACGCGCCCGGGTGATGCACGAAGAATCACATGTGGACAAAAAAGATCTGAAAAGCGAATTCTGCTCCATGTGTGGAGAAAAGCACTGCGCGGTTAGAATGTCGCGTTCGGTGAAAGAGGCTCTGTAAACAAGCCCAAAAAAAAGGGGGCGCAATGGAAATTTGCCGCAATTCGCTTGCTGAAATTATTGAAAAGGACATTCGGGTTATCGGTTTCTACGGTGCACCCCCTCGGGAGGCGCTGGAAGCGGCCGCCCGTCAGTTTCCCCTGGCCCAGTTTTTCGACCTGGATATTTTCTTCGATGCACCGCAAAACAAACTGCTTCCCGACGCCTATTGTCATATCATTCGAAACTGCGTAGACAATGCGCTGGCGGCGAAACACCAGTTGCTCTGTGTGGTGGCCGCCACCGGCGAAGAGAAATGCGATGCCGGGCGATACGCGGCCAGGTTGCTTTCAGCGCATCTGGACGGCCCGGTGATTTCGACCACCAACACCAAGGGCGGCACCCCGGCGCAGCCCCTGTTGTGCGAAGCCAAAGGTTCGCTGAAACAACGGGCAGTACGCATCATGGAAAGCATCATTGAACCCCTGAGCGAACAGGAACGAAGCAATGCGTTCATCTCGCGATGCGAACCCACTGTCGGCTTCTGGGGCACGCCGCCCCACCCCATTGAAGTGTTGGATTTGTTTCCACCCACCACTCATATTTTCGGATGGACCCGTTGTGTGGAACAGAACACCCCGGCGGATCTGAACCTGGAAATGACCGTTAATGAATCGCTCCCAACCGTTTATTTCGCCCAGGGATTTTGCGCCAAAGCGTTACTTGCGCGGGACCTGGCGCAAAAAACCGGCGGCATGTTTGTGGATACCCACGACACGTTGGGCGCGGCCACCATGGCCAAAATCGAAGCCTTTATCCGATTGTCGTGAACTGAATTTGGAGAGTGCCCTTTGCCACTGACCTTTGCTGACGCCGGAAGCTCCTTTTGCAAAACCTTCACCCAGGGTGATGAAGAAGTTCAAATTGTACCCACACGCGTAATGGCCCGTGAGCAGAACCGATATGACTACGGCACCGGACACACCGCCAGACGGCTGTCGGACCATTTCGAAAACGACCTGATTTCCCTTTCCAAGGGAGCGCTGGCGCTGGTGCAGGAACCCAATTTCACCATGTTGGATTTGGGCTCCCGCGACTCAAAAGTGGTCGCGTTTCGAGAGTGCAAACCCGTGAAGCTCGATTGGTCCGTGGGCTGCGCCGCCGCCACCGGGGCCACACTTGAAATGCTCGGCAAATTCTATGATGTGGATTTTGACAAGGTGCCCATCGACGACAAATGGACGGCGGTCACCTGCGGCACCTACGCGGTCGAACGAATCATGGACTCGGTCTCGAAAGGAGAACACGAATCACTCGCCATCGGTCGTTTCATTCACGGGCTGGCGCGCAACGTATTTGACTTTTCGGGCAAACCCAACCGATTGTATCTGTCGGGCGGCTTCACACGCAACAACGCATTTTTACGCGCCCTCCGAAACTACACCGAAGTGATTCCCATGGGTCGCACCGTTCCCCTCGCCGGCCTCTGGGCATTCGCCGCCGAAACTGACCCCACCATCGGCACCGTCCCCGACGTATTGCGCCCTCTGTAAAAGTTCAAAAAAAACGTTTTGCCTATTTACCGCGCAGTACCGGTGCACACATTGCCGATCGAAGGAAACAACCACCAACCCAAAACGGGAGGAAACCATGTTAGCACTCAGAACCCAATCCATTCCAACATTGTTTGATGATTTCAATACACTGAATCGCTTTTTTGACTATCGCACCGCCACCCAGGGCGATCTCCGCCCAAAGGTAGATGTGTTTGACAAAGGCGATGTCCTTGTCGTGCAAGCGGAGCTGCCGGGGGTGAACGAGAAAGAAATCGACATTGAGTTTGCCGACAGCGTTCTGACGATAAAAGCGGAACGAAAAATCATTGAAGAGGAAGGCAGAGAATATCATCGGCGGGAAATCGCCGGCGGCACCTACACCCGTGCCATGAAATTCTCCACCCCGGTGGATGCCTCTAAAATCGAAGCATCTTATCAAAACGGCGTTCTCGAAGTTCGTCTTCCCAAAGATGAAGCCCTGAAGCCGCGAAAAATCGCTGTCGCCGGCGCGTAATATCCCCCTATCGCCGCCTGAGGCAATTTCGCGTTTAATCGATTATTTCCGAAAAATATCTAAACAGTTTTCATGTTGGCGCCGTTGTTTTATAAATAACATTTTACAGTACGACTCAAAGTTGATTAAAACATGAAAAAACGCACGCGCTCCAACAACGGAACCCAAAAAAATTTTCCACTCACCGGTAAGCTGGTCCTCGGCTCTCTCGCACTCACGGTCTCCATCCTGGTTGTTGTCGGATTCACCGTGTATTTCTACATGGGGTCACAACTTGAAAAAGACGCTCGAGAAAGAATCAAAATGGCGGTCATCAGCGCCAGACAAATGATTGATCAATCGGTTTCCCATACCATTCAAAGTCAGCTTCAGGCCACCGCCGACCGCAACCGCGACATTGTCGCTCACTTTTATGAACAGTATAAATCGGGAAAAATCTCTGAAGCAGAAGCCAAACGGTTGGCCAAAGAGGTGCTGCTTTCCCAGAAAATCGGAAAAACCGGTTATCTCTATGCGGTGGACTCCACCGGAACCCTTCGCGTTCATCCCAAGAAGGAACTGGTTGGTGTCGACATATCTCAACACGGTTTCGTTCAGGAACAAATCGCACGAAAAAACGGTTACGTGGAGTACAACTGGAAAAACCCGGGCGAAAAACAGGAACACCCGAAATCACTGTCCATGAGCTATTTTGAACCATGGGATTATATTATTTCGGCCAGCGCGTATCGAGAAGAATTTTTGACCCTCATCAATCTGAAGGAATTTAAAAAAGAAATTATGCAGCTGAAATTCGGTGAAACCGGATACGCCTATGTGATTGATACCAAAGGAACACTGCTGATTCACCCGCAGTTGGAAGGGAAAAATATATACGATTCAAAAGATGCGAACGGTCGATTGTTTATTCAAGAAATGTGCAAAAAGAAAAACGGCATGATTTCGTACCCGTGGAAAAATCCCGGTGATCGGTTTTCACGAATGAAAGACGTGGTGTTCCGCTACTACCCGGTACTCGATATTATCGTAGCCGGCGGCATCTATCAGGAAGAGCTGTACAAACCGCTGCAAAAACTTCAGACCCAACTAATCACAGTATTGCTGGTGATGCTACTGTTCAGCCTGCCGCTTACCTTCCTGGCGGCACGAGCCATCGCGCGACCGGTTCTTCATCTGAGCCGTCTCTCCCGAAGAATTGCCGACAAAGACCTTCAGGTCATTACGGAATTTGACCAGATGGAGGAGAAACAACAAAAAGGTGGAAACCGGCTCGCGCGCGGAGCCAAAGAAATCGTGATTTTATTACAGACGCTTCGGGAGGCCGGTGTATCTATCCGTACTCTGGTATCTCAACTCTCTTCAAACGCGAGTAAATTGTCATCTCAGGCCGACATCGTCGAAGCCGCCGCTAATGATTCCAATACCAGCGCCACCAACCAATCCTCGATTGTATCAGAAGTATCAAACACCATCGACTCGCTTCAGGACGCATTCAAGCGCACCGAACAAATTGCTGTCGACGTCTTCACCGTAAGTCAACAGGCGGTTCGCAAAGGCGCGGAAGGTCGGGATGCCGTTCACGACGCACAGAATTCCATGAAAGACATCATCGTCGCCACCGAAACCGCACGCACCCAGCTGAACTCCCTGAGCGACCTCTCCAACCAAATTGTTGAAGTCGTCAAATCGCTGGAGCAAATCGCCGACAACTCTCAAATGCTCGCCATTAACGCAAGTATTGAAGCGGCGGAAGCAGGCGAAGCAGGAAAAGGATTTGCAGTTGTCGCTTCAGAGGTGCAGGAGCTGGCCATTCAAAGCGCCAAATCCACCCAGCATATTCGCTCATTTCTGCAGCAAATCGGCGATACCGCAAAGAAGGCGGTTCAATTGACCGACGACGGTCAGTTGGCCGTCACCCGAGGACAAGAATCGATTTCGGGCATGGAAACTGTCCTTCACTCCCTGACTCAGGTGCTCGATTCCAATAATCGTCACGCCGACCAGATTTCACGAACCATCGCCGAACAAAGCAGTTCGATTTCACAAATCTCCTACGCGATTTCCCACGTTCTTGAAAACTCACAACAGAGTGCGCAAAACGTGATGAAGTTGATGAAAGCGGTGGATGAGTTAAATCGTACTCGCGCGGAATTTGAAAAACTGGTTTCGGAATACCAAATGTAACACGGCTCTTTCCGTTTCGAGAATGCGACTTCGCCATCGGCCCCATCCTTTTGACGCTGTACAAGTCGCCCCTTCCGTATTAGATATAAAGAAGCATAAAGTAAGCCCAAGGAGTCGCTATGAAAATCAATCGTTTTCTATTCACGATCATTTGTATTTCATTTACGTGTTTTTCGTGCAGCAAATACACCTATATCACTGCAAAACAGGCCAAAGTTCAAAAGGGTGCCAAAATCGCCGTCGTGGTATGGGACAGCGTATCTGACGAATCTCCTTCGGTACTCACCGACTACCTGTACGCCGCATTGACCCAGAAAGGGCATGCCGTAACCATTATCGACCCCAACTATCTGCTCGGTGAATCACTCTCGGTTGCCCTGTACCCGGAAGGGGAATACTCGTTTGGAAAATCGATGACCCGCGGTATTGAAGTCGGGGGAAAAATCAGCGGAGATGCCGATGAAATTGCAGCAACCATTACCGAACGTACCGAAATTTTCGAAGCCAATATTCGCTTTCAACAATTGGAAAACCTGCGCAAGGCCCTCGCGAATACCGACGTCGACCATCTGCTGATTGTAAGGCGATTTGATTTTTATGGGTTTTCAGCCCAGGTCGTGGAATTGAGCGATTTCAAAATCATCTCCAGCCTCACGTTTCAAGGGAATGACATCGGATTTGAAAAAGTGGTCAGTCAACACAATCTGGGTACCAAAGGCATGTACGCGGAGGTCGGAGACGTATCCAAGCTGGAACTGCTGCAGATGGCGTCTTTAATCGCATCGGGACTATAAAGGGGACGGACAGTATGAAACATTCATTCTTTTTGCTCTTTTTACTGTTCGTTTTTCCTGTGACCGCAACGGCACAAACCGATAGCGCAACAGAAAAGAAAGCACCACATTCGTCAAGCGCCGATAAAACAATCGAAGCATCTGTTAAAACCAACGATGAAAAAGGGAATTCGTCCGAATCAAAAAGAATAAAAAACAGTTCCGAATCGCCCGAAACCGCAACGGTTACTGCGCCAACCGAACCTCCTGCAACCGGTACCGCCCCGTCAACCAACACCGACGAAAACGCATTGCGGCTGTCAAACACCGCCTCCGATGCCGACGCCGGAACCAGTGACGCGCCACAACAGGTAGCCGAAAGCGCGCCATCTCTTGTAACGGTAGAGTGGGGACAACCCGCGCAGGTGCCGAACGGTGCCACGCCACTATATATTATCGCCCCTCCTGACCGCTCGCCCAGCAGAAACATCGCTGTTGTTCCCCGTTCCAGCGCTCGGGCGGAGTCTCACCCCGCCACCTGGAAGAACAACACGGAATGGCTGTCCATTTCCGTCGGACTGAACACATACGGTCTTGGCGGCGCGCTCTCCGTGGCCACGCTGCGCTGGTCGAACATGTATTGGGAAACCGTCAAAATTCACGCCGGCGCCTGGAAACGAACCAAACATATTTTTGCATCCTCTATGGTCGGTATGCCTATATGGATATCTGAACGTCATGAATTCCGTGTCGGTGTCGGGATTGCTTCCGGTTATCTCAAGTCCAGAAAAGATGTCGACGCAAACGATGACGGCTTCGAAGATTCTGGAATTACCGCATCCATTGCAAAAAGCTATCTGCTGCTTCCCCTGGAGGGCGGATACATCTTTCACTTTAAAAAACACCTGGCTTTTTTCGCTTCCGCCGCGCTTGCATTTCCCCTGGTGTTTCACACGGATTTCGTCTCCGACCGAGATGTAGATGCAAACGACTATGAAATCCGATATCGTCCCTTCTTCGGGATAAACACCGGAATCCGCCTGTAACAGGCAAATAAAAATCAACCGTTCTTTAATTGCAGTTCTTCTGAAGAAATCTGGGAAGCCAGCTCAAGCAACACGGGATTGCCCTGCATTAAAAATGAAAATCGAGATTTCGCACGGCTGATACGCCGCTTGATGGTGGCCAGGGATACACCGAAAATCTGAGACAGGTCTTTAAGCGGCATCCCGTCAATCACCCGCAGGCAGAACACAACCCGGTCTTCAGGAGTCATTTTTTCCAATATGGTATACACCTGACGCACTGCCTCGCGCTGTTCGGCGGTGGCACATACAAATTCGTGGTCGGGTATCGCCTCGGGTTCCACAAATACCAACCATCGCTTTCGCTGCGATGATTTGATATGTGCAATGGCGGTATACACCGCTACGGTAGTAAGCCACTGCTTCAGGCACTTTCCATCATGAATGCTCTCCACGCTGGTGAATGCCTGGATGAATACATTATGAAGATGGTCTTTAATATCGATATTCGTTCCCAGTACACGAACCAACACCCCCCGCACATGTTTCGCGTATCGCTGATAAAACTCCTCCTGCGCGAATCGATTTCCCTGTTTGAGCGCCTGGGTCAACGCCTCGTCATTTCCCACAAATCGAATATTTTCAGTTTTCTGTCTGTTTGCACGCTTCATTGTTAAAAATTGCATATGAACCCCGAAGATTTTTTCACGTAGTCGAACGTAACAACGCACGGGCTCGCTTTCGGTTGCAAAAATTTTCGAAGCAGTTACAGTTTCGCTATTCAAAACAACAAACCAGTCTCGCAACAGATAGGGGAAACCATGGGTAAAAAAACAGCTATCGTGGTGGCATGCGCTTTCGCATTGTCAGGGTGTAACATTATTGAAGATATGATCGCCGACAAAGTCAGTGAGAAAGTCGCCGAAGAAGTCATCGAAAATGCATTGGAAAACGAAGGCGGCGGCAAGGCCGACGTAGATCTTTCATCCGGACAGGTAAATGTGAAAACCGACAAAGGCAGCTTTTCCTCCGGCGGAAATGGCGAAGCCAAAGTTCCAGACTCCTTTCCTGACGACGTCACACTGCCCAAAAACGCGAAAGTTCGCATGGCCATCGACGGAGAATCAGGCATCAATGTAACGCTCGAATCAGAAGAGACCCCCGACGCCATCGCCTCGTTCGTCAAAGATGATGCGAAAAAAAATAATTGGGTACAGAAATCGGCGGCGGATATCGGTCATGCACAACTGCTGGTGCTCGAAAAAGACGGACGAACCTTAAGCGTCACTGTGGGCAGCGACAAACAGGGAAAATCGACTATGATTATGTACAACATGCAAAAGGCAAAAAAATAGCGTCTGCGCCGCTGTGAATGAATACGCGGTTCAGGACAACCCGCTCACCACTTTACGGCCGCTTTCATGCAGAATCTTCGCTGCCGATAAAATCTGCTCTCGCGTGGGTGGCAGCACGTCTTTCAAGGTGTAGTCGATACCAAGCTCTTCCCACTTGTACTCGCCCATTTTGTGAAACGACAACAGTTCAATGCGCTCCACACAATTCATACCGCGCAGAAATTCGGCCAATCCCCTCAGATTATCCGGCGCGTCGGTCACCCCGGGAACCAACACGTAACGAATCCACGTCGGTTGTTTTCGCTCCTGAAGCAATCTGGCGAACTGCAGACAAGAATCTACTTTCTGCCCGGTCACCTGCTGATAGGTATTCGGATTCCACGACTTAATATCCAGCAACACCAGATCCGTCACATCCAGCAACGACTTCACCGCACCCAGGTTCCCATGTCCGCTGGTATCCAGCGCTGTATGCAATCCGTACCGCTTTTTAGCACCGCGAAACAATGCTTCGACAAACCGGTGCTGCGACAGGGGTTCACCGCCGCTGACTGTAATTCCGCCGTTGGCGCGTTTGATGAATTCGGCGTAGGTTCCGATTTCATCCAGCAAATCATCCACGCTGCGCTGCAGACCGTTTGTTTTACACAGCGCATCCGGGTTGTGGCAATACACGCACCGCAGCGGACATCCGGAAGTAAACACAATGAAGCGAACGCCGGGTCCGTCCACGGTTCCGCAGCTGTCCACCGAATGGATGTACCCCACATCGGAACCCGGTTTCGTTGCAGAAACCGTCTGTATGACTTGCTGTGATGCAGTACAAATATCCACAGTCTACATCATCCTCTCGTGAAACGTTCGATTGATGACATCGAGTTGCTGCTCCCGAGTCAGCTTAATGAAATTCACCGCATACCCCGATACGCGCACCGTGAGTTGCGGATATTTTTCCGGGTGCTCCATTGCGTCCATCATCGTTTCACGTTCAAACACGTTCACGTTGATGTGGTGTCCACCATCGCCGAAGTAGCCGTCAAGCAACCCAATCAGATTATCAGTGCGATCTTCCTCCGTGCGCCCCAACGCGCCGGGAACGATGCTGAACGTATAACTGATACCGTCCTGCGCGTGCTGATACGGAAGTTTGGCCACCGACTTCATCGCGCCCACCGCACCCTTTGTATCCCGTCCGTGCATCGGGTTCGCCCCCGGCGCAAACGGTTCACCTGCCTTCCGTCCGTCGGGTGTGTTGCCGGTTTTCTTGCCGTACACCACATTGGAGGTAATCGTCAAAATCGATTGAGTGGGCACCGCCTGACGATACGTCTTGCAGCCGCGAATTTTATCCATGAACCGTTTCACCAAATCCTGAGCCAAATCATCGACCGCATTATCGTTGTTACCGAATGACGGAAAGCTGCCGTCAATCTGATAGTCGGTCGCCAGGCCGGTCGTCTCATCACGAATCACGTTCACCTTTGCGAATTTAATCGCCGAAAGTGCGTCCGCGGCAACCGACAGTCCGGCGATACCGCATGCCATGGTGCGTAGAATTTCGCGGTCGTGAAGCGCCATTTCAATGCGTTCATAGCAATATTTGTCGTGCATATAATGAATCACGTTCAACGCTTTAATGTAGGTTCTGGCTAGCCAGGTCATCATTCTATCGAAACGCTGCATCACTTCGTCATAATCGAGCACGTCACCCAAAATGGGCGCGAATCCCGGCGCCACCTGTTTGCCGGTCATTTCGTCGATGCCGCCGTTAATGGCATACAGCAGGGTTTTGGCCAAATTGACTCGCGCGCCGAAAAACTGCATCTGCTTGCCGATGCGCATCGCCGATACACAACAGGCGATTCCATAGTCGTCGCCCCAATGGGGACGCATCAGCGTATCGCTCTCATACTGAATAGAACTGGTTTCAATGGACACCTTGGTACAAAACTCCTTGAACCCCCGCGGCAACCGATTGGCCCACAGTACCGTCAGATTCGGTTCCGGGGCGGCTCCCAGGTTGTACAATGTCTGTAAAAACCGAAAGCTGGTTTTCGTTACAAGGGGCCGACCGTCCACCGCCATGCCGCCGATACACTCGGTTACCCAGGTGGGGTCACCTGAAAACAACGCGTTGTAGTCAGGAGTTCGCGCAAATCGAACCATGCGCAGCTTCATCACCAGATGATCTATCAGCTCCTGGGCCTCTTCTTCGGTCAATAGACCGGCATCCATATCGCGCTGAATGTAAATATCGAGAAACGTGGACACCCTCCCAAGCGACATGGCTGCGCCGTTTTGCTCCTTCACCGCTGCCAGGTAGCCGAAATACGTCCATTGTACCGCTTCACGGGCCGATTCTGCCGGCCGTCCGATGTTACATCCATAGACAGAAGCCATTTCCTTCAATTCGTGAAGGGCTCGAATCTGTTCGCTCTGCTCTTCGCGATGTCGAATCATCTCCTCATCAAATACGTCTCCGTCCAGAATAACGTGCTCACGGGTTTTATCCTCTATCAGCTTGTCGACACCGTAGAGTGCCACCCGGCGATAATCACCGATAATGCGACCGCGACCGTAGGCATCGGGAAGTCCGGTAATCAATCCGGCACTTCGAGCAGCGCGTATCTCCGCGTCATACACATCGAACACGCCGTCATTATGGGTTTTGCGATATTTGAACACATCCGCCACCTGCGGTGAAACGGTTTTGCCATACGATTCCACAGCGTTTTGCGCCATGCGATACCCACCGAACGGCATGAACGCGCGCTTCAACGGAGCGTCTGTCTGCAGCCCGACCACCGTCTCCAACTCTTTTTGAATGTATCCCGGACCATGGGAAACAATGGTTGAAATGATATTTGTATCGGCATCGAGAACGCCACCCCTTTCGACCTCCTCTTTCATCAGAGCCGAAACCAGGTCCCACAGTTTTGTTGTTTTTTCGCTGGGTCCCTGCAAAAAAGAATGGTCGTCTTCGTAGGGTGTGAAATTATGTAAAATGAAATCTCGAACGTTTATCTCGTTCTGCCAGTTGCCACCGGTGAAAGGGGCGCGTTTCGCACGGTCGTTCATTCAATTCTCCTTGGCAAACAGATGCCGGTTGCGTTTGTTCAGCTGACCTCATCAGCGGGACAACGACACATATATACAGGAAAATCACAATGTCTATAAAAAAATCAAATCGTTTTTAATTCAAGCCTTAACACATTGGCAAAACCCTTGCACCACACCTTTTCACGCAATGCTTCATCTGATTTAAATATATAAATTTATTAAAAAAAATACTTCATTACCCAAATATTAAATCTGTATTAAATTCATCTTTATGCTTCCGCTTTTTTTTCAAAATTACAGTAATAATTCTATTCCACGCATTTTATTGTGTCCTCAATATGAAGACAGTCGTATTTAGGTGAAAACCACTAATATCGACACACGTGGTACAATCGCTGAAATCGCTATTTCCGGCCTATACATCGCCCACGGATGAGAAAAAAATTGGTCCCATCCATGGCGTATCGTTTTTTTTTTCATACAGTGTCGCGAATGTGATGATAGTATTTGGTCATCACCACTACGCAACAATACAGATCAACCAAAACGCTGGAAGGATGTCAGCATTTGGAGGGAAGTATGAAACAAAACGTGAACCGCAGGGGGGTATTCTTCATTATCATCGTGCTCGGCGCATTTGCATCCGGATGCGGAGAAAATGGCGATGTAGGTCCCAGGGAATCGAACGAAATAGACAGCGACGGCAATCCGATCCCGACGGGAGCGGTGGCTGCGCCCGAATTGTCGGTGCCGTCGGGAGAAGTACCTGTCCTTACCGAAATCGGCATCACCTGCGCCACCAGCGGTTCCACTGCGTATTACACCACGGACGGCACAACGCCCACCAGCGCATCCATCGCCGCGAATAGCCAGGCAGCCACCGTGTACGAGACGCTTCAACTCTCCGCGATATGCGTGGGCAGCCAGGGAAGTTCGTCGGTGGTGACCGCCGGCTATACGGGAACCCCGCTTCATCCGGAGTTTGTATTTGAATTGGCGTCCGGTCACCGATGGGACTATCACTACACTTGGAGTCATTGGGTCGGATACAGCATGTCCGGAGATTCAAGTTTTTCAGTAGACAAGGATTTTTCGTTGATCCTGGGAGAACCCATCGAAGTGAACGGCATTACCGCATATGAAGTTCATGTCATCGGTGATCACAATGTGAAATGGGCCTATTTGGCGGCGGACGGGTACCGGTTGCTGGGCTCTGAGGACGGACAACATTTCACGGTATTGTTCGACGCAATGTTCGGCTATTGGGCAGGTGATTCATTCTTTATTGATTTTAACGGTGCTGGAGATACTGCGGACAATTACTTGAGTGCAACCTTTCTGGGAGACACGGCCACGATTTCGGACGGCTGGTATTTTTCAGACGATGATTCAGCGTATTATCCCGGTATCGGAACCATCAGCGACCCAGATGCATGGAGCAGTCATTCTAACAAGGAAGAAACCTATAAGGTGGGCGTTGGACCGTCGGGCTATACCTTTTCTTCCGGATCGTCTGACGCGTATGAAGCCTCTTCAGATACATATACGGTGACTCTCACGTCTTTTGCCACCGGTACGGACTACACCATGTTTCACACCGACTTGACTATCGCACCGGCTGATGTGGCGATAGGGAGTTTAAACGAAGGGACTTGTCGAATCCTGGTGGAACCGGCAGGCGACTATATTCACTACCTGGTGTACGTGGAGTTTTTGGACAATGCGCTGGACCCGGTAATTTCCATTGTCGATATTGATTTCAACACGGTGGTTCAAGATTGGAACGATCGCTCTGAAGCGAAGGAGTTCTACAAAACCGATTCGTTGAATGGTGGGCTTTATTTGACCGTATCGGATTTCAATGGCCAAGCGATGGGTGATTTTCGAGTCAGTGTTGTACCCATCGGCGATCCGGACGATGACGATAGTCTGGAACCCTATACGTATATTCCCTCAAGCGTGGCGAACTGTTCATCTCTGTTTCCATTATATGATGTAAAAACGATTTCCGGCTCCCTCGAAGTTGACACCTATGACTGCATGTATCCCTCGCTGAACACCAGCTCTCAGTACTACTTCTTCGCGATTCCAACCACTGAGGAATTGGACATGGCCATCGCACTGGTAGACACCCCCGCCGCCGAAACCTCGTATTGGTATCGCATTGTAAATGAAAACGCGGCGGGTCGTGCTGAAGCATTTCGGTACACCCCGTCGGTAACGCCTCTCGTGGTAGACATTTTCGATACCAATTGGACACCGGCCGGAACCTACTTGGCGGGCTGGGGCTTGTACTAATATTCTATGAAAATTTTCGGAACCATTTACCCATTTGTGGAAACCAACAATGACAGTTATCGGCTGGGGCGCTATGTGGCCAATTTTGAATTCCTGCGGGCGTTGCTTACAGCGAATCGATTTGATGAATATCACCTGTTCTGCATGAATCCAAGCCATGCGAAACTGACTATTGAAAAACTGCAGGGGGTTGAACTTCAGGACGAAGTACTGCAGAAAATTCGAGTGTTTCAGTTCACCGATTTAGTACCGAGACTCAAGGTCACCGAGTATCATGTGTTTCACCTGGGCGGATGGGGATACTTCTTTTCAGGGCTTTCACATCTTCGAAACAGATACGCGCAGAAACCATTTCCGATCACCGGCATTATCCATTCGATGAATGGGCTGGAAACCAATTATCACGCGCATAAAATCATATTTGCGCCGCTGCTCCCCTACGATACCGTAATCTGCAGCAGTCGTGCGGGCGAACAGGTATTTCAAAACATATTGTCAAAGGTGAGTGCTGCGCTCGAATCTCACGGCACCAGGGTGACCTATACCGGAGGTACCCACATGATTCCGCTTGCCGTCGATGATCGGTTCGCCACCAGCAGAAGCAGCACTTCCTGCCGTAAACAGCTGAACCTTCCGGCAGATGCGTTTATCGTCTTGATGGTCGGTCGCTTTTCGGTTCAATCCAAAATGGATCTGTACCCGGCTCTCCAATGTCACAAAAAAATGCAATCGGCCTCCCTTCCCCGTCCCGTGTTTCTGGTCATGGCGGGTGGCGGCGCAACCGACGAATTGAATATCGTGAAATCAATTGTCGACGAACTCGATATTTCTGCGTCAACCAGAATCATAGCCAATTTTAATGATGATACCAAAGCGATGCTGTACCAGGCTGCCGACGTATATCTGTCTGTAACCGACAATCTGCAGGAAACATTCGGTATCTCGGTGGTGGAGGCAATGATGGCCGGCAAACCCGCGGTGATCTCTGACATCAACGGGTACAAAGAACTCATCGAAGACGGTATCCACGGATACAAGATTCCGACTACCTGGATTCAACAGTTCGAAACGGTGGAACTGGCGGAGATAATGAATTTCAACACCATGCAACTGATGCTGTCGCAATGCATGGCGATTGACACGGAACATCTATTCAACGCATTGTGCACGCTGGCTTCCGATGCTGAAAATACCGCGCAAATGGGCGCGGCGGCAAAAGAGCACGCGACCAAACGCTTCAGCTGGTCATCAGTGATGGTAAAATACCATGAACTGTGGGATTCGCTTCATGCCAATATTTTGAAATTAGATGAATCAGAATTAAAAACGCTACGCAGCATGCCGAATCCGTTTATCAACGACTACCTGAACGCATTCGACCACTATCCTACCCACAAAATTTCACCCGAAATGTGGTGTCGCATCACCCCTGACGGAAAAGATGCGCTGGCACAAGGACGCGTGCCCGCAGCATATTCAGACATTCGCGAACTTCTTCATGTTGACTACCAGGGCGCAGTACTGAGAACCATCGAACAACACCCCCTCAAGGTCGAAACGCTCATTGAAAACCGGCTCGCCGGTCTGAGTGAAAGCGACGCCCAGTTCAACCTGCTCTGGCTGGCCAAGTACGGTCTAGTCGCCCTTCGAACCTCGCTTGATGACTGACAGTATCTGCCTGGCGAAATTGCGATTGTGTTGGAGAAAGGCTTCCTTTTTTCGCTGCAACACATTTATTACGGACGTACGGTTCTCCTGAATCCGGCGAAACAAATCTATCATCGTCTGTAGCGAAAACGCGTCATCCAAATCGATGGTGTAGTCCTGCAGCCCGATGGAATCCATAAACGCCGACACTTTTCGATTGTATGCAACGGTTGCAACCGGCGTACATTGCCCAGCGGACAAAATGGCGCTGTGGCCCCGCATTCCCACTACGGTATGGCACTGGGCGTAAATCGATACCGCCTCTCGTGCCGTTGTCGGCACCAACACATTTGCGCCGCTGTTCGAAAAAAGCGCAATCAGCGACATGTCATCAGCTGAATCCTGAAACACGAAAAACGGCTCATATCCCTGTGTCTGCAGCCACTTTTCAAAATCCAGCCACACTGCCGCTACTCGACTCTGTTGCGCTTCGGACAATCCCCGAACTGTAACCGACAGCGCCACCCCTCTTTGCTCCGGCGAAAAATTCAATCGATACCAATCGAGCGGTTCTAAAAAAGCCGATGGGCACGGCACAAACGCAATGGGCTGTTCGCTGTATTTACGCAATCGTTCCACTGACCAATAGTCGCGTGCACTTGCCAGCAAAAACAGCGTATGGAACGCTGCCAGAGTGTGCTGTAAATCATCATCCACACGCCAGACATCGGTTTGCGCAAACTCCCGGTTCAACCCCACGCCATACGTAAAAACCGGCAATTGCAATGACTGAAGTTGTTTTGCCGAAAAGGGGAAATACCACCCCGAAGGGGTCGGATTCGAAAAATACAGTCCCCCACCGCCAATCACGATTCCGTCAAACTGCGAAGACAACGACTGCACTTCGGCATATTCGGCTGTGCGACAGGACTGCGAAAGAAAAAACAGGTCATCTGCGTGCTGCTCCCGCAACATTTTTCGAATCCCCATGGCAGAGCCGGAATCACCGATATTGGGCGTAAAGGGAAAAAAATGAAGCAGGCGACCGGCGGCTTCCGAAACATTGCCATGGCGCAGTCGCCACAATTCTGCTTCGCTGCAAATCATAGGATGGGAGTCATCAAAACGCATTGCTGTCTGCAGGTAGCGAAACTGCTCATCGGTGTCATTCGACGCTTTGGCAATCTGCGACAACATAAACGCTGAAAACGCCGGGTTCTGTCCACAGGATATCGCCTGCTGAAAAGACTCTGCCGCTGCCACCACCTCGTTTTGCTGGAAAAAAGTCACCCCAGCTTGAAAATAATTTTCCGCTGCATTTTCGTTCATAACTAGAGGTAAGCATACGGGCCGGCAAGTCGCTGTGCAAACCGGTTTCGTTTTTTATGAAGAATCACATCATGCTGACCGGATCGATGTCGAGGCGGATGCGGACATCATTGGGGGGAGATTCAATGTCGGCGATCACCTGTTGCAGCAGCGAGCGGATGGGGCCGATGGACGGCGCCTTTAAAAATATTTGCCAGCGGTAGCGGTTCTGTAAAAACGCCAGTGGTGCGGGAGACGGCCCAAGCAATGACACCGTCGGCTTACCGCTCTGATGCCAGGCGTCGCGAAGCTTCACCATCAGCGATCGGGCCGCATCCTCCACTTTCTGTTCATTCGGGCTGTTAAGCCGCAGGGCCGCCAGCTTGCCGAAAGGCGGATACCCCAACTCCTTTCGCGCTTCCAATTCCACCGCTGCGAACCCCAGATAATCGTGACGTCGGGCGCAGGCCACCGCCGGATGCTCCGGACTGTACGTCTGCACCAATGCACGCCCGACCAAATCCGCCCGACCGGCCCGACCCGCCACCTGGGTCAACAGCTGAAACGTACGTTCCGATGCTCGAAAATCGGGCATATGCAACCCCACATCGCTCTGAATGACTCCCACCAGCGTGACGGACGGAAAATCATGCCCCTTGGTAATCATCTGCGTCCCTACCAGAATATCCAGCTCGCCCGCTTTCAGTTGGTTCAGCACCTGTTCGGCGTTTCCGGCGCCGGCCACATCGCGATCGAGTCGCCCCACCCGGGCCGTTGGGAACAGGGTTTGCAGCAGCTCTTCCACCTTCTGGGTTCCCGTGCCCAGCGCCGACACATTGGGCGAATTGCATGTGGGACAGCGGCTGGGTTCAGGCCGGGTGGCACCGCAATAATGGCAAACCAGTTTGGCGGGGCGGCGGTGCAGAGTCATCGACACCGCACAATCGGTACAGCGAATCACTGTGCCGCAGCTGTGACACACCAGATTCGGCGCAAACCCGCGACGGTTTAAAAACAGGATTACCTGCTGGCGCTTCGCCAGCGCCTGCTCAATCTCGTGAAACAGGGGCCCGCTGATGAGCGATTGATTTTTCGGACCGCTCTTGTGATTCGCCAGATGCACCAGCTCAATCGCCGGCAGCGTAGCGTCTGTGGCGCGTTTGGTCAGCTGCAGCAATTTGAGCTTGCCGATTTGCGCATTGTGAAAACTCTCCAGCGACGGTGTGGCCGACCCCAATACCGCAACCGCACCCGCCAATGATGCCCGCAGCAGTGCCAAATCCCTGGCGTTGTAGGAAAACCCGCGCTCCTGTTTAAAGGAACTATCGTGCTCTTCGTCGACCATAATCAGTCCCAGATTGCGAATGGGCGCAAACAGTGCCGAACGAACCCCAATGGCCACGTGCACGTTCTCCCCGTGCAACCGCTTCCACTGATCGTATCGCTCCCGGTCGCTCAGTCCCGAATGCAGCACCGCCAAATCATCGCCGAACCGCGCGCGATACCTCGCTACCAGTTGAGGGGTCAGCGTGATTTCAGGAACCAGCACCAAAACACCTTTTCCCTGCGCGAGCGCTTCTTTAGCAGCATGCAGGTACACTTCGGTTTTCCCCGATCCGGTAATTCCATGAAGCAGAAATCCACCGTACGCATGCTGATGTAACGCAGAGGTAATCTGTTCCACCGCTTGCAGTTGCTCACCATTGAGTGTTGGAGGAAGATCTCGTTCCACGGTCGCATTTTTAAACGGATCACCGAACACCGTCTTTTCCTCACTGTACACCCAATCGTCCGCCTCCAGCTTTTTCAACTGCAACGAGGCATCTGAAAATCGCTGACGCAATTCGCTGAGCAGCACCGGACCGTTCTGTCGAATATAGGCAAGCACCTTCGCGCGCTTCGGCGCCCGTCGCAATAAGGCAGCATCATCTCCGGTGCATTTCGGATTCACCGAAATTAATCGAGTCTGTTTGTCTTTGATGCGTGGGCCTTTCAGCGCCCCCTGCTTTTCGACCCAATCCATACCCGCGGGCAACGCTGTACGCAAAACTTCGCCAATCGGATGCAAATAATAGTCAGCGCACTTTTGCAGAAACCGCAACAAATCCATCGGTAGTGTGGGCACGTCATCAAGCAATCGAATCGTCGTCTTCAGGGCGTACTCAAACTGGGTGCCGGGAGGAACCGGTTCAACCAGATAGGCGGTGAGTCGCCGGTTTCCAAAGGGCACCAGCACACGCATTCCCGGCTGGAGCGGCGCATTACCCGGAAGAACGCGGTATGCAAACAATTTGCGCAACGGTACCGGCACCGCCGCCAGCCAAATATCAACGGCCCCCGGTTGAAGTGTAAAATTGTTGTCTTGTATCGCTTCTTCCATGGAGTCGCTGTTCTTTTTCCTGTTCCGCAGAGGTTAGCGAAAGGTGTTGGAAAAGACGGATTTTGTAAAGGGAAAGTTGCAACAAGCCCAGAAACAACGCCGTCAAACCGGCCGCCAATGCAATGCGAAACAATGTAGTTACCAGCCGAATCGCCGCAGCGGCGGGTGCATACTCAATTTCGCTGAACGTGAATCCCGCATTCCGGGCCAATACGATAGATACCGGCACCAATACCGCTGTACCCAGCAACGCGAGCAACAGCCCATCTTTCGTGGTGGGAATCTGTCGAGGAAGCGGTACCGCGCTGCGACCGGCTCGCTTTTGCCTCCGCACCGCCAAAATCGCCCCGAAGCCGACCGTCAAAGGAACGGCAACCATTGCCAGCGACACCCCCAGAAGGTGACTCAGGTGTTCACGAAGACATCCGGCAAGTGATGGAGCGATCAATGTTTCCGAGAACGCCGTCACGAAGGATGCCACCCATCCGGGACCGAAAATCAATCCTATTCCACTCACTCCCGCCAAAATGCAACCAAACACAAACAGGTGCGAATGCACAAATAATCCGCTTTGCGCGGCAAACGCGACTCGTGCCGAAGACGGCAGGAACGGCTTTTGAGTGGTTGATTTCAAAACGACAATTAAAATATCGCCGCCCGTGGCAGCAATTTTTGAGCAATAGGAGGAGGTCTACTCAGAAATGGCTTCTGCGGGACACTCGTCAACGCAGGCGCCGCATTCGGTACACTCATCAGCGCTGATTACGGCAATGCCGTTTTCCATGGTAATCGCTTCTGCGGGGCAAGCTTCTACACACTCTTCACAACCGGTGCATTCTTCTGCGTTCACTTTTGGTACTGCCATTTCATCCTCCAAATAAAAAAAATAAGACAAATCGTTGCTTTGCCTTTGGTTCAAATCCAGAGATTTGTTATCACGGTGAAAGCAGGGTTGCAACTGCAATTCCTTTTTTTGTTTTCAGCGGATTTACTGTTACATTTACGTACTCGAGAGACCAGAATGGCACATCGAAAACACCCCCTTTCGCGGGAAGAAATACTGACTTCGGAGCAAGGCGCACCCACACCTTCCGGAGATTGTTTTATCGCCCTGGGATACCCCGCCGACTACAGTGTTGCTGCATCTTCTCTGGGGTTTCAGACAATATTCCGGGAGATGAACACCCTACCGACCATTCGCTGTGAACGATTCTTTTATCAACAGGGCCCGCCGGGTCCGCCGACCACGGTGGAGTCCGCCCGCCCAATAGCGAATGCAGCGGCCATCGCTTTTTCAGTGTCCTGCGAAACCGACCTCCTGCCGGTAGCGAGCATGCTGCGACAGTCCGGTCTTGCGCCTCTTGCCGCAAATCGCCGTGAAGATGATCCGCCGGTCATCATCGGCGGACCGCTCACCCTGCTCGACCCGCGATTGGTGTCTCCCCTCGCCGATGTGGTGGTCTGTGGCGAAGCCGAAGATGCGGTTGCGCCTCTTGCCGCCGCGCTGTCTGAAGGCGGCCCGAAGCCGGAACAAATCAGCCGGTTGAATTCCACGGCCGCGGGCATCTGGATTCCCGCATCGACGCCCACGCCGCCGCCGCTTCATTTTGTACCCAAAGATCGTCTGCCCGCCCGCGCGGCCACGTGGTCGCCGCTGGCCGATTTTAAAGACCTTTTTCTCATCGAAATCGCCAGAGGCTGCCCCAGACGCTGCGCATTCTGTCTGCTGGCCGGCACCGGTCGGTTTCGCGCGGTTCCCAAAGACCGCATTCTATCGTTCATTCCCGAAAGAGCGAAGGGCGTCGGACTGGTGGGCGCGGCGGTGACCGATCATCCCGACCTCGAAGAGATTGTGGCAAAAATTGTCGCGAGCGAAAAACGGGTATCGCTCTCCAGCATGCGTGCCGACCGATTGAGCCCGGCACTGCTGCGTTATCTCGTAAAAGGCGGGCTGCGCACACTGACCGTGGCCGCCGATGGATCCTCATCGCGAATACGCGAAGAAATCAAGAAGGGCATTACCGAGCAACATCTGTTCTCGGCGGTTGAAATGGCCAAAGCAGAAAAGCTGAAGGGAATGAAGCTGTACTCCATGGTGGGGCTACCGGGTGAAACCGACGCCGATGTGGAAGAATTCGCCCGACTGGTATTGGAGCTGGCCAAGCAGATACGACTGACAGTTGCCATTCAGTCCTTTGTTCCCAAGCCGAACACGCCGCTCGGAGATGCGCCGATGACCGATCAGAAAGTACTCAAAGCGCGACTCAACCGATTTTCGCGACTCATCAAAGGACGTGTCGCGGTTCAATCCACCTCCCCCAGATGGTCGTGGATAGATTGGAAACTGGCCCACGGCAAAGAAAAATCCGCCCTCGCCGCCATCCAGGCCCTTGATAACGGCGGTGACTTCGCCGCCTGGAAACAGGCCCTGGTGACGACGCTTCCCTAAAAACAACTTTTTTGCCGGAAGAAGAATCATTTGCGCTTGGTTTGTGTTTGTATTCCATGTAAGAATGTATTTGTTCAATGTGAGTAGAGTAGCCGAAAAGGAGTCTTTCATGGAAAAAGACAATAAGCCGTCCACACCGGCCAAAAGTACGCGCATGCGTATCAAAATCGATGATGCCACATCAAAAGGGGCTTACTCGAATACGGCGGTGGTACACAATAATGAGATGGAATTTGTGATTGATTTTCTGTTTGCAGAGCCGCCCAGGATGCAGGCCCACGTGGTGTCGCGGGTGGTGACCAATCCCAAAGCCGCCAAGCAGCTGGCCATCGGGCTGACCGAACTGGTCAAACGATACGAAGAACGGCACGGTGAACTGAAAATCTCTCCGCTGACCCCGAAGGTGGACTCCGAAAACTATCACTGATGTCCTTGTGACGCGGTTGGCAGAAGGATCTATTATGAACAATTGCAATCCAAACCCGCGGCCGAGCACGTCTCGCAGCGCCATGTTAATTTTATTCGTACTTCTTTCGCATCTCTCTTTATCCTGCGACAGCGGCCTCGATGCATCGTACGACGCGTTCCGCGACCAGGTTCCCGCAGTGTGCAAGGATTTCTGCGAAGAGAAAGTCGCTTGCGAGCGAGCCGTGGGCGATGGCGATTCCCTGGACGATGATGCATTCACCTCACAGGTTCATTTTTGTGAAATCGAGTGCGGTGCGTATGCCTCGGAAGGTGCGTATGTATGGCGCGATGATGCCAGCGGCTATTCCGACCGCATCTACACCGACCATCTGGACGGTGCCATGGTGATGGATGCGTTCGATTGTCTGTACGAAATGGGTGCCTACCGCTGTGTGGACAACGGCACGGAGTACATTCATCAATTTAATCCGGCAGCGAGAAATGTTTGTGATGCATCGAACGACTGCATTGATGGTTTCGCAGTGGATCACGCCTATTATTGGAGTGCCAGCACCGACGGATTGGGCGGCGCCTGCTATAAAAGCGGTTCCGACTTTATCGACGCGATATTTTTTTAGTGGCCCCTGAAACCGCATCGAGCTGCTGCATGATGGCGTCGCGTTTAGCAGTCGCGCACCCGCTGCAAAAAAGGGTGGATGTGAACAGAGCGGTAATGACGGTGATACGGACAATGGCTTTCATTCGAACTCATTTCTTTCATTTTTTTGTCGGCAATTGCCGCAGATTTTCGGGGTCCCCATCCCGAGGTTCGAATTAATTTAGTATATTTTACGGCCGTTGTCATAGAAAAAGGGGCGTTTTTGTGCAATATATGGAATTTCAGGAGCCGAACAAATGACCCTCTCTTCTACCGTTCACGATGCTGCAGTCGCGATATTGAAAAAGCTGGAAACCGCCATTCAACGTCGACAACGGCTGATTTCACAATGGGGTGACCGAACCACCGCATATCGACTGGTCAACAGCGGCGCAGACGGCTTTTCGGGGTTAACGGTCGACCGGCTGGGCCCGTGTCTGCTGGTTGAAGTCCATCGGCGGGAAATCGACAGCACCCCCCTGGTGTCCGCACTGGAACAGTTGTTTGCGGACACGCCCATCTTCATTAAGCATCGCTGGTCCCGTTCGTCCGAAAAACGCAGCGGCTTCCTCGCCGCCGGTCCGCAGATGTCGCCCAATTTCGAAGTACTCGAAAACGGATTGCGCTTCCAGGTGCGACTCGCAGACGATGAGCACATCGGGCTGTTTCTCGATTCCCGCCTGCCCAGAGAATGGGTGGCCGCCCACAGCCGCGACAGACGCGTGCTCAATTTGTTCTCATATACCGGCGGATTCGGTATGGCGGCGGCTATGGGCGGCGCGCGCAGCACCGTAAATATCGACAACAAAAATTCGGCACTGACGTATGCCAGGCAGAACTACGAACGAAACCGCCTTTCATTCGATCAGCGAACTTTTTTCAAATGCGATGTACTGTATTACCTGAAACGCGCCGCGTCCCAGAAAGGTCGTTTCGATTTAATCATTTTAGACCCGCCGCCCCGATTCAAACGGCGGCGACAGCGCGATTTTCTGGCCCATCGCGATTATGCGGGTCTGCTTGTGCAGTGTGTGTCCGTCCTCGCGCCCAACGGCATTATTCTCGCGGGACTGAATGCATTGAAGGCGGATGACACCCAGCTGACGCAATTCATCGCGGATGCCGCCCACACCACCCACACCCGCATTCAAACCTGCGATATACTGACCGCCCATGCGGATTTTCCGCCCACCGAAGACCGTCCCACATCTCGGTTCGCCATTCTTGAAGTTACAATTCCTCCAACGCCTACAGCGACTATGTGAAGAGTTTTCTGAACGAATATTAAGCGCAAAGACTTTCGACTGGTAAAAACAGACGCTTCATGTACATTCTGCTCCCATGGAATGCCAGACATCAACGATTTTCAAATGGACCAAACACACCGGCTGGCTGCTGCTTTTTATGCTGCTAGGGTCATGCAATACCACCTGCAGCGGTGCCATGTCGGGGGATCTGAAGATTCAGTCGAATGAGCCCAGTGTGAAAGATGCCCTGCCGTCCAACCCCAATGGGCTGACGCCATTGGCAGCCTGCATCGATGGCAATCGGGCCATGGGCCACGCCAAGAAACTGGTATCATTCGCACCGCGCCATGCGGGCACCGACGGTCTGAAAAAAACCCGGGAATACATTGCATCCACATTGCTTGAGTTGGGGATGCATCCCGTTCGCCATCCGTTTACCGCCTACACCCCGCACCCGGATATGAAAACGGTTGATATGGAAAACATCTCAGTGTCGTTTGTCGGCAAAACCGATAAACGGGTGCTGCTCACCGGTCACTTTGATGGAAAAATCATAGACGACGGCACATTCTACGGCGCCAACGACGGCGGTTCCTCCACCGGTCTGCTGCTCGAAATGGCTCGCTGCCTGCACGTACACCCGCCAGAGCAAAGTGTAACCGTTGTCTTTTTCGATGGAGAAGAGGCCCTGGTGAAATGGACCGATTCCGACAGCCTGTACGGCTCGAAAAACTATGTGTCGCAGCTGATGGAAAGAGGCGAACATAAGCAGATTGCATCCCTGGTAAACGTGGACATGATTGGTGACAAGCGACTGCGCTACGTACATGATACCAATTCCACCCCATGGGTATTCAACGCGCTGCGGGAGACCGCCGTCGAGCTGGGACACGGCGACTATTTCTCCGGTCCTCGCGGCGCCATCGGGGACGACCATATTCCCTTTTTACAGGTGGATATTCCGGCAGCGGTTTTAATCGATCTGTCGTTCGGACCGGGTTATGAATCCAATGCGTACTGGCACACCGAAAACGATGACATGTCGAGAATCTGCGGTGCCAGCATGGAAGCCACAGGTGAAATCGTTCTCTCTGCCCTTCCCCGGCTGATGGCCGCCCCCTGACCGACAACCCCGTGCAAAGAAAGCCGTAGACGGAAAAACAAAAAATGGTATGGTGGCCTCCGCGAATCCCGGGTGGGATTGGCGACGAGTAAGTAGGAGTAGCAGATGAAGAAAATCGATGTGTCAGAAACCGGCCTTTTTGAAATGAGCTGGTCTCCGGACGGCAACTGGCTCGCGTATGTGCGTGGTGAGGATGAAATCTGTAAAGCATCGGTGGACGGTGGTTCTCCGGTCGCGGTCACCCGCGGATTTTCACCCTGTTTCAACGCGGACAACCACCTTGTCTTCGAACGGAATGACGAAATTTATCTTCACGCGGACGGACGCGAACAGGTGATTGTGTCGAAGGACGACCTGGTGGCAGGCAGTGCCAAACGAAAACCCAAAACTTCATTTGACGGGAAAAAAATGGTTTTCGTGGTGGACAATGTATTTCATAAAGAAAGCGAAAACAAAAACGCCTACCCATTTCGCAGTTTCCTGGGCGTCGCAGACGCATCGACCCGCGCGCAGGCCAGAATTCTGGGCAATCAGCAGTGGTACGGCGGCACCATCACCTGGTTTCCGAACAACGAAACGTTTTTACATTACGAATTCGATTCCACCGGTGGCGCGCGTATCCATATGACCAACCTGGAAGGCGAAAAGCGCGGCACCATTTTCGGCTTGTTCCCGTCCATTTCTCCAGATGAAAAACGAATCGCCTGCAAACCCAAGGGTGGGCAGTCCGTAGTGGTGTATATGTCGAAAAGCGACGTTTGGGATCTGTCTGATGTGGAAACCGTGGTTACCAAGCTTCCCGAGGGCGGACGCCTCTCCGGTTCGGCGCCCATCTGGATAGATAACCGATTTGTACTCATCGACGAAGGAGGCAAACTGTTTCGCGTGGACACCCGAAAACAGGAAACGACCGAGATGAAAAAAATACCCACTCCGGTGTTCCGAGGGACCCACACCATGGCAGTTTCGCCATCCCGCGAACAAATTGCGGTCGAAACTGAATCAGAGGGTGGGTTCGAACTGTGCATCGCACCCCTGGCATAACCGGGTCACTCCTGACTTTTTTCAAATAATCGACCACCTCTGTCTCTCTGTTTATTGCTTTTCGAAATTCAGTTTGTTACACTGAAAATGTAAGCAGGTGTTTGGAACCGCCTGCCGATGGAGTGAGGAAAATATGCCGATTCCAGCTTACATTATTGACCATATTCAAAGTGAACAGCGCGACCGTAACAATTCTATTTTTGACGAGCTGCACATTCAGCCCGATGAGGGAATTTCCGGCACGACACAAAAAAAAGAGCATACCGATTCAGCTTCCAGACGCGGAGTTGACGAGGTCGACTTCTTTGTTTGAACGCATCCGAATCAATCGGGTGACAAGGTCTAGTTTATGAAATCATATCACTTGTTGTGTTTTATGCTGCTGCTGTTCAGTCTCGGCTGCCTGCAATGCAGCCGCTGTGAATCTGGCAAAACCTCGGAGACAGACGAACCGGCCGGAAGCGCAATTGCGGATGGCTCCGTAAAAAACGGCAGCACGGCAATGGAGTGGGAACAGCTTTCATTGGGCATATCGCAAGACGAGTTTCGAACAAAAGTCGCGCAGCTCTTCTCCCAACCGGTAAAAGCAATTGACTCCCTGTTTGAATGCGGTGCGCAGCAGGGGGTATGGTTGATTCGGCCGCTGAAAAACAGCGTGCTCGAACATCAGTCCCCAAAGCCGCTGCAGTTTTGTGCCATTTCCGCCATGCGGGTTCAATCTTCACTTCGCGTGTCCTCTATTCGCGGCGACTTTCTCGACAACAAGCTGTTCGCGGTTCAACTGAAGTTTCGCACCGTTCACTTCGATGCCCTTCAAAGTGAGCTTTCGTCACGCTTCGGAGAGGGCGAATCTCGGAAACTGGCGGTGCATTCGGTGGTGGGCGAATCAAAGGCCCAATTCCGATTGTGGAAAGTGGACGGCGTGGTGTGGTCTCTCTCCAAAAATAAAAATGAAGCGGCGCTTCAGATGCAACCCGCATCGCTGCCCCCGCAACTAACGCTGATTCCGGCGGCCGATACCGCTCCTTCCGATTTAAGCGACATTGGATTGAACGGTTCCCCCTACGACGTGAAGCTTGACGACTTGAAAGTACCGGACGCACTCCTCGAAAAAGACACCGCCGCGGAGACAAACTCGGACACCGACGCAAAATAATCCGGAGTATCGCCCCCCTCAATTTGCCGCCAAATCCTTGACCGCAGGGAAGCAGTCTGGAATAGTCGATTTCCAGAAGAACCGTTTTTTTCAACCGATGTAAAAGTGAAACGTATGAAACAGATTTTTGCATGGCTGCTGCCGATCATCATTCTTACGGCAGCAACAACAGGAAGTGCGCTGGAATTGGAACTTGATTGGAGCGCGTTTATTCAAAACGATTTGCGGGTGTCTGTGGCTGAAAAAGACGCCCCCGCATCGGTGTATCGCAACGATTCCGCTGTTGGACTCTCCATGAACGCCCAACTTATGCCGTACAAACTGCGATTTGTAGGGGAACTGGCATTTGTGTGGACCGGCTTTGCCGAAGATATGGAGTTCGCATCGCTCACCAGTCGGCGAGGTGTGGCGCCCTACTACATCGAAAGTGACGCCGCTTTTATCGAGGTGCTCGAAATTCTACCCTACCTTGATCTGCGTGTGGGGCGCCAGATTGTCCAATGGGGCGCCGGTGACCAGTTCAATCCCACCAACAATCTGAATGCGTTGGACTTGGAAGATCCGCTTTCGTTTGGAAAAACCGTGGCCAATCAGATGATTCGCCTCGATTTCAACCCCGCGGACTCCGATTTCATTCTTACAGCGGTATGGGTGCCCGTATTTCAGCCGGCGCAGCTTCCGGCATCATCGCTGCTGTATATTGGCGATGTGTCCGGCGAACTACCCTTCGCAAACCCCGAAAGCCGCCTGGAAGCCGAACGAATGCGCAATATTTACCTCACCAACCCCGACAGCTTTGATGTGGTGGCGCCGAGGGTACAGGCGTTGATGCCCGAACACAGCTTAAAAAATTCACAGTTCGGAATACGCGCCCAATGGCTGGTGGGAACGGTGGATACGTCCATTTCATATTACGTGGGTCGCGACAGCATGCCCACCTCGTTGAACAGCTACTCCACCCAGGAGCCATCCGGCGAATTCAGTGAAACCGGCACCCCGATTATGCGGGTGATGACCGATGTGGAGCTGTACTATCCCAAAAAACAGGTGCTCGGTTTCGACTTTGCAGGCGAACTCCCGTTTCTGGACAATATGGGATTCTGGTTTGAAGGTGCGGTGGTATTTCCCGAGGCGGTTCGCATGAATTTCGATATTACCGAAATTGTACCCTCCGCCAGAATCATAAACGACTTCGTGGTCACCGGCACACCGTTTTTCAAATGTACCGCCGGCGCCGACTACTCAGTGAACGAGCATATTTTTCTGCTGGGCCAGTTCATTCACGGTATGCCCGACGAATTCGGCTTGGAGGCGCAGCACAATTACTGGATGACCATGATGGACATCAAGCTGCTACAGGAGAGACTCACCATTCGTCAGGTGGTGATGGGGGAAGTGCCCCACGATGATGAAGACCTCAACCTGGATGACGACAATGACGGTCGTGTGGAATCCCAGGCCAAAGGCGCCACCGACGACGGTAAAATCGGTTCACTGGTGTATTACCCCGAACTGATCGCCCGCCCCCTCGATGGTTTGGAACTGTCGGTCGGCGCGTACCTTTCATTCGGTCACAAGGAATCCAAATTCGCCATGGACGCCGCTGGCCCCTCCCAGGTCTTCTTCCGCGCCCGCGCTTCTTTTTAATACGCAGTACCGACTACACGTCAAAGCAGTATAAATATTCAAAAGCAATCATTTATTTGCTGAATGGCGATTTCCTGCGTCTTGCCACTACCCAAACTTACGCTACATTTTCCTTGTATGAAATCTTCCAGACATACGATTGCCCTGTTCTCGGACAGTTTTCTTGGAGAATACCAGACCATCATTCGCACTGCGGTGGAGAATGTCGCCAGGGAGCAGGACCTCAATTTCCAGTTTATCGTGGGCCGGGAACTCGACTCCCCCATACTCAATTATCGAATCCAAAACAGCCTGTATGAGCAAATCAGTGCGGAACGATTTTCCGGTATCATTGTATCCGCCGGTTCCCTTTCCAACTACTGCGGCGCCGAACGAATCACATCATTCTGTCGCGAATTCGCGCCGATTCCCATCTGCAGCATCGGCATCGAAATTCCGAGCATTCCCAGCATCGTGATGCACAATCAAAGCTTCCACCAATTGGTGGAACATCTGGCAGTAAAACACGGCAGAAAACGGTTCGCCTACATCGGCGGCCCCAAATCCAATCACGAGGCCCAAACCCGTCGGTCCACATTTTTACAGACGCTGCAATCTCTCAATATTCCCTTTGATCCCGAACTGGAAATATTCGGAGACTTTCTGCTCCAGAACGGTTTTGATGCGGCCTTGAAACTTCTGGCCCGGCAAAAACCGTTCGATGCGTTGGTCGTCGCCAACGATGATATGGCGGTCGGCGCCCTGGCCGCATTGAAAAAACGAGATATCCGCGTTCCTGAAGAGATTTGTATCACCGGATTTGACGATATGAGCGAGGCACGCTTCGCACTTCCGAAGCTGACCACCATGCGTCAACCGTTTGAACAGATGGGTAAACTGGCCGTTGACCTGCTACTGCGACAGATGAAGGGCGAGCCCGTGCCCATGTTGTCCAAACTGTCTCCCCAACTGGTGGTGCGTCAATCGTGCGGCTGCAGCGGCATCACCGCCGCACCGAATACGCAGGCGGCGCCCGGCACCCCATCAAAACTTCCACCTACGATTGCCCAGCAGGTTCAACTTGAGGCGATTCTCCTTTCACAAATCAATATCTCAGAATCTACCTACAACGGCTGGGCCTCCCGACTGGTGGAGGCGCTTTTTGAAGAACTCAATGAAAACAACGGCGCATTTGTGCTCGCCTTGCGCCATATCGTCGTACAAAGCGGCAACAACCCGTGGGTGATGGATGAACTCCAGAATGCTGTGTCGTATCTTCGCGCGCACTTTCAACGCGACATCACCCGATACTCCGGCGACGTCGACAATCTGTGGCACCAGGCACGCATGACCTTGTTTGACATGCTGGCGGCACAACATATGGAAGAGAGACTGGCTCTGATTCGCGCAAATAAAATCCTGGTCAGTCGTTCTATCGATCCCAAACCCGACAAAAGCAGCCGAAAGAGAGTGCTCGAAATCATCATCAAAGAACTCCATTCAATCGGGGTCCACAACGCGGTGGTTTCCACATTCAAGGACGATCGATGCAAGCGTCTGGAATGCATTGTTGCCATTCGCCACGGAATTCATCTCAAGGATGAACCCATGGTGTACCCGGCTGAGTGGATTCTTCCCGACTTCATGCACGACCATTCCAGGCACAGTTACATTGTTTTTTCACTCACAAACGGCCCCGAACGATTGGGAATTCTCGCGCTGGAAGCCGGCATCGCCGATAATTACTACGAAATACTCGCCGAATACATGAGTTCAAACCTCAAACTGCTCTCGCTGTACCAAAGTCAGCAACAGCAGCTCCGGCAGGAGGCCAAACAGCGTCAGCGAGCCATGGAGCTGCAGCACCGACAAAAACTCGAAAGTCTGGGCGTTCTCGCGGGCGGCATTGCCCACGACTTCAATAACATGCTCTCCGCAATGGCCGGAAACCTCGACATCATTCATCTTGACCTACCCGAAGATCATCCATCCATGGATCCATTGCTCGAGTGTCGGTCTGTTGTCAAGCACGCCACCGGTCTGGTTCGTCAACTTCTGGCTTACTCCGGCAAAGGGAAGCTGATGGTCACCCGAGTGGAGCTGAATCAGTTGCTTCAGGACCTGGAAAAATTCCTCCGGTTGGCGGTTTCCAAAAACGTGGCGCTGAAGTTCTCACTGCATTCCAATTTACCGCCGGTGGAGGCGGACCCCGCTCAGATTCAGCAAATTTTTGTCAATCTGGTTATCAACGCCTTAGAGGCGATTGAATCATGTCGGGGATGCGATGATGACAAACGCACCATCACCATCGAAACCGATGTTGCCGGGCTGGATGCCCAATATTTTACAACCACCATTTCAAAAGAGCCGCTACAGGCCGGTTCCTACGTTATCGCTCGGGTACGCGACACCGGCAGCGGCATTGACACATCCCTGTTGGAACAAATATTTGATCCCTTCTTCACCACCAAATTCACCGGTCGGGGTTTGGGACTGGCAGCCGTTCTCGGCATCATTCGGGGGCATCGGGGCAGTATTCGGATACATAGTGAAAAAGGAAAAGGAACCACCTTTGAAATCGCGTTTCCCAAATTGGCTTCTCCCAGCGAACAACCCAAGTCCATCACCAGCGTTCCCCCCAAGAAGGGAACCGGAACCATTCTCATTGCGGATGATGAGCCTGCCGTGTTGAAAGCCGGCGGCCGACTTTTGAAAACGCTGGGCTACGGTGTACTGGAAGTGGGAAACGGTCAGCAGGCCATCGACATGGTGCAGGAATTCCCCAATGTCATTCACTGTGTGATTCTCGACATTACCATGCCCGGCACCGGCGGCATCGCTGCCATGTGCGAAATCGCCAAAATAAATCCGGCTATTCCGGTGGTTTTGACCAGCGGCTATTCTGAAGAGCAAGCGTTCAATAGGAACGCCGATGTGCAACCCGCCGCGTTTCTGCAAAAACCGTACAATCGCGATTCCCTGGCCAAACTGCTGCAGCAGGTATTTTCTAAAGAAAACTGACGACCGCAGTCGGCCGCATGGGTACAGAATTTGGTTCATCTGCAAATCGCGTGTAAAATTGACCCTGTTGCCTCCACGCATCGGCTTGCCGTCGCCGTCACCACCGCTGCCCAATGCGCCATCGCTTCAGCAGGCATATCAGCGTGACAGACCTTTCCGGACTTCGTCATGAATCCGAAAACTCGCCACAGATAACAACCGAATCGGATTTGTCTCCTGCGGACTGATCGTTCGCCGCCAGGCGCTCCCCACCTCACCTCGCGGTGACGCAATTACTTTCGGCTACAAATTATTGACCTCCTCTTGCACGGACTCTCACCAGGCGGCTAAAGCACCTTCGTGGACGCACGGTTTCCCGCGCGTTTCGAGGGTTGACCTCGGATGGATTCTCAGCCCTTCCGGGATGGGAGCGGCCCAGGGAGGGGTTCATTGGAAAACCGTTTTTATTTTTCAAAATATTCGTCACAATGTTTACTTGCAGCATCCCCAGCGCAAGCGAGATCACAGGCATCGCAGTATATGCATTGCTGAAAGGCCCAATAGATTTCTTCAACATCGGTATAATTTGCGAAGCACTGCTCTTGGAGATCGAACGAATAAGATTCATCCCAGCTGTCATTGATGCAGTTATCCAGTTCGACACAGGCAGGATCATTCATACATTGGGCCGCCGCATCCGTACAGGGACCACCCCAACCCGCCCAGGCAAAACATGCGATTTCTCCTTCTTCGACCTCGTCTTCGTAACAAGGATTGGTAGGAACATTAATTTCAGTAGCGACCTGGCAAGTCAGCCAATCCTCAGACATATTTTCGCCGCATGAAATCGCACAGGCATCGCAGGCGACGCATTCGTTTATGGCCTCGTATAAGGCAATCCCTTCTGGAGAAATTTCATTGTATGAACGACAATTGGACATACAATCCATCCATTCTTCCCCTTCCAGACAGCCATTCTCGCCGCTGCAGCAGTCCAGCTTCATGCAAATATAATAAAATGCGCATCCGCCAAAATCATTATCGTTCCAACAGGCATCCAACGAGGATTGACAATCTGTATGAAGCGCACAATCCCAGCATTGATCATAACAATCAACCGATGCACCGTCGCAGGCAACATCACCACTGTATCTGTCTGATTCTGTGTCTGTATAGGGTGCGCTGGATTCAAATGGGGACGAACAACTGTAAATCCTCGCCGTACCCCGTCTATCAAATTTCGTGAAAATCTGCAGACTTGAAATTTTTCAAGGAGGTGTCGCGATGACATTAG
>JAFGXQ010000089.1 GCA_016936575.1 Deltaproteobacteria bacterium | reverse complement strand
TGTTCCCACTTCGGTGAAAAATCCCCGTTTTTTGTAACCGAGCAGTGTTTTATTCACGACCTCAGCGCACATCTTAATGCAAATACCGCACTTAATGCACTTGTTCCGGTCATGAATAATGGCGGGTTGACGCGTATCGTAATCGAGGACAATCCGTTCCCCGGCGATTGCATCCGGTGTTGCGCCGTATGCTTCAGAATGAGACTTCAGCGTGCAGTACTTTGAAAAAGGGGGATTTTTCTGTTACCCGTCATAACTGATTTGACTGACTAGAGCGATTCGGCATTTAACTGATCGTTTTCTGCTTGCCATCACACCTTTCAGCTGCGTTATCCTCCTTGACAGTGGTCAGCACTGCCTTCTTCGTCCGGCTTACTGAAAAGCGCGATAGCGTCGCAGAAGTCAATTCATTTAAAATCCGAACCGGTCTACTTCCGTTAACTCGTTGCTTTTATTTTTTCCAATGCAAAAAAATCGGCATCCCTGACCCAAGCATGACATTTGTGTTGTACAAGTTATGGTCTGGGCGTTTAGAGGCGGTAAATTCGTTATGTGGATTGCAGATGTACAGAAACCGGCATTAATAGATGGAGATAACCAAATTTCCTACAATGCATTGATTCATCGTGTGCAGAATACAGGCAGGCGAATTGTTCCCAATGCGCGCAAAATTGCCATTTTTTCCGAAAACCGTCCGGAATGGATTTACACCCTGTACGCGGGGTGGAGCCGTGAATGTATCGTGGTTCCTATTGATCAGTTCTGCACCGCAGAGGAAGTTGCGTACATACTGGACGACTGCAATCCAACCCAGTTGTTTGTGTCACCTAGGCTGCAATCCGTTGCAGAAGAAGCGATTGCGCTATGCAGCCACATGACAGAACCATTGACGATGACTTCTATTGAATCCCCAGCGCTCGGAACACCAGATCTGGTCCCTACGAACCATATTGTGTTTCCTGGAACCGCGTCGGACACAGCAATTATTATTTATACCTCGGGTACCACCGGTTCTCCCAAAGGCGTGATGCTATCGTTTGGAAACCTCGTATTCATGGTGGATGAAATCACCTTGAATAGTAAAATCATCAACCGGTCTGATCGTTTGATGATTTTGCTGCCCCTTCACCATATCTACTCTCTTGTCGGTACTATTCTCATGCCGTTGAAAGTGGGCGCCACTGTGTACTTTTGTCCCTCCCTGTCCGGTCCTGACATCATGGGCACGCTACAAAAGGGACAAATCACCGTTGTGCTCGGTGTACCGCGCTTGTTCGAAATGATTATTAATAAAATTAAAGGTCAGATACACGCTTCTTTGCCGGCCAGGTTCATTTTTTTTGTTGCTCAATCGGTTCATTCCTTCCGATTTTCCAGGTTGGTATTTCGCAGTGTCCATCGAAAATTTGGCGGACACATCGAGTACCTGATCAGCGGTGGTGCGGCCCTTGATGCCGCGGTTGCAACCGATTTTCGAACCTTGGGATTTGATATTCTGGAAGGATACGGGCTCACCGAAACCAGTCCGATGATTTCGTACAGCCGTCCCGGGAAAGCGAAACCGGGCAGCGTCGGATTTATAATGCCCAGTGTGAGCGTACAAACCATCGACGGTGAGATTTGCGTGCAAGGGCCAAACCTCATGCAAGGCTACTGGAAACGACCGTCTGAGACGGCTGACATCATTCGAGACGGTTGGCTTTATACCGGAGACCTGGGTTATGTGGACGACGATGGATATCTGTATGTCACAGGACGAAAAAAAGAGATTATCGTTCTGTCCAACGGAAAAAATCTGAATCCAGAAGAGATGGAGCGAAAATTTACAGAACGATTCCGTGGGTTCACTGAAGTGGGTATCTATCCAAAAAATGACAGACTGGCCGCCATTTTGGTAGCAACACAGGATACGGCGAGAGCGGTTGGGTTTGAAACAGTTGCTCAGTTGTGCACCGATGCGGTAGACCACTGGAATCGAACGGTTTCGACGTACAAGAAATTGACCAGGTTTGCGTACACCACACAAGCGCTACCTCGAACCCGCCTAGGCAAGCTGAAACGGTTTGAACTTGAAGCGATGGAACAGATTGCCCAATCACCGGAGAACCCCCAGAACAAAACCATCGCGGAACCAGAGGGAGCCCATTATCAGGACTTGAAAGCGTTTTTGCAGCAGGAGAGTGATGCTGTCGTGTCGCCCAGCTCGCGTCTTGAACTTGATTTGTCCCTCGACTCTCTATCTTTTGTCGCCCTGCAAAATTTTTTACATAAAGCGTTCGGCATTTCTATAGAACTGTCGGAACTTGGAAAAATGAGTGATGTGGCTGATCTTGCGATATTCATACAAAACAATAAAACCCGTCATATTGAAGCGGAAAAAAATTGGCACGAAATCATCGTCGAGCCGGCGAATGTAGAACTGCCCAAGTCCGGTTTCTCGCTCCATTTTTTCTTCATCCTGTTTCGCAGTTTTTTGTGGTTACTGTTCCGTTTGCGCGTCCACGGACAGCAATACATTCCAAACGAATCGTGTATTATTGCGCCCAACCATCAAAGCTTTATCGACGGTCCGATTGTGATTGCCGGTATCGGAAAAAAACGACTATTCCGCAGCTTTTTTCTGGCCAAAGCACGCCACGTGAAGAATCGCCTGCTGCGACGATGGGCCAATCACAACAACATCATCGTTATCGACGTGCAAACGAACATCAAAGGGTCTGTTCAGAGTCTTGCGGCGGCACTGAAGCAAGGCAACAATGTGGTCATTTTCCCCGAAGGAACCCGTTCAACAACCGGGCAACTCGGTGACTTTAAAAAAATGTACGCCATGTTGAGCGCCGCACTGAACGTACCCGTTGTTCCCGTCTGCATCAACGGTGCGCACCGGGTGCTTCCACGAAATCATTACTTTCCTCGCTTGTTTAAAAGCATCACGCTTGATTTTCTGCCCCCGGTATATCCAAACGCCAAATCGGTGGACCAAATCAACCAACAGGTCATTGATGCACTACAAAATGCATTGAATGGATAGCCGCTCTCGTTCCCTTCCCCCAAGCCCCAAGACCCGGGCCAAGACACATACCCGGGTAAACGCTTGAGCAGGGGAAAAATTGCTACCAAGTTTTCGGCATTAAAGATGAAAAAGGTGGTGTTTTGTGGACTGCTGTTGCAAATGATGTTGCTCAAGCTGGATTGATTTTGTGTAAAAATATAGCAACGAGCGCACCTGCGCAGTGATTGCACAAGCAACTGATGAGGACAACAAATCAGCGAAGAGCCGGGGGACTATCCAGGTTGAACGTTTACTCCGGCATAAATGCGTAGCGCGTAGGCGCCTGGTGGAAAGATGATGTCACGATGACCTTTTTGCCATTCTTTTAGTGCATTCCAGTATTCAGCGATAAATTGTTTGTAGCGGTTGATGGCGTCGATCCGCAGCCATTTATCTTTGGCAGCAATTTTGGGATTAAGTTGTCTTCTCTGTTCATGGTTTGTGGGGCTATTGCTAAAGCCCTGTTTCATCACTGCATCCATTCCCATAAATTGTTTTCCGGTATGTTGCATCTCTTTAGCTATTTCACCTTCGCGACGGGCAATATCGGTTTCCACCATTTGTTCGTAGGAATCCCAGGTATGTTCTGCAAAGCAGGGAGGCTTTGTTATTTCGAGGGAGATGAATTCGGGCATATTTCCGTTTTCTCGAAAGTAGATTTCCGGGCGTTTTACAGTTTGGGCATGGTGTTTTGCATACAGCCAGACACCTTTCCAATTTTTTGCCTTTGCAATCAGCTGAGCACTAACGGGATTACAGAGGGTGTATATAATTTTATCCAGCACATCCTCACTGCTCTCCAATGGAATCACACTGGTTTTGTCCGAAGACCAGAGGTTCTCACGTCTCCCTTGCGAGCAGTTGACCGCTTTGGCCACATACTCATGCACCCATCCATAAAACTCGGCGATTCTTGCCTCCGGATCAGATACCACAACGTGCCAGTGATTGCTCAATACACAAACCGCATGAATTTGTACGCCGGTTTTCTGTGCCGCTATTGCTACACAGTACAGAAATATCTGCCTGTTCAACCGGGTTGGTCTTAACCGATATTGGCGTTGAGAGATGCGCCGAGTGACAAGGTACGTTTTATTTTTCAAAAAGCATCGAGGTAAAGTCATGCCGCCTATCGGCCATTTAGAGGAAGTGTTGCAAAAAAAGTGAAAAAAGTAACCAGGGTGAGGAAAATCAGAAAAATTGAGGTGAGGAAAATTGAAGCCGCGCAAAGATGCGCATTTACCGATAAAACTCGACAGCGGCAAGAACATTTATACCTGCCTCTCCAAAACAGGTTGCCGCTTTCTCCATGTCACCGAAGCGAAACACCAATTGCGCCGTATCGCTATTCCCCAGGCTGAATGCATACATGTATTCCACACTCAATCCGCCCTGCTCCGCAATGGCCAGCACGTTGGCCAACCCGCCAGGCGTATCGGGCACTTCTATGGCCATCACATCCGTCACATTCACAGCGCAACCTTCCGATTCCAACACGGCCACCGCTTTTTCCCATTCTCTGATTATCAGCCGCAACAAGCCAAACTCCGCGGTGTCCGCCAGAGTTAATGTGGCAATGTCGATATTGTTCTTTGCCAACACTCTACAAATATGATTGACATGCCCCGGCCTATTTTCCAGAAATACCGATATTTGTTTCAGTTTCATTTACGCCTCCTCATCGCGCAAATCGACAACCCGTTTTGCTTTACCTTCGCTGCGGGCAATCGATCCCGGCTCCACCAGTTGAACGGGAATCCGTAAACCAACCGTGTGCTCAATAGCATGGCTTAATTTTTTCTGCATCGCTTCAATTTCGCGAATGCGGTCCGTCGACAAATGGGATGCAATCTCCACCTTCACTTCCACCTGATCCAGCCCCCCTTTGCGTCGAAGATAGATTTGATAATGGGGCTCGGTATTATCCACCGACATGAGAGCCGCCTCAATCTGAGAGGGGAACACATTTACCCCGCGAATGATCATCATGTCATCGCTACGGGAGCGGATGCGCTTTATTCGCCGAATGGTCCGGCCACAGACACAGCGTTCGGATACAATCGACGTAATGTCGTGCGTCCGATAACGAATCATCGGAAACGCCTGTTTGGTCAACGTGGTAAACACCAATTCTCCTTCTTCACCGTCGGGCATCACCTCTCCGGTTTCCGGATTCACAATCTCCATCAGGAAGTGATCTTCAAATATATGCAACCCCGCCTGCGCCTGACACTCAATTCCCACACCGGGCCCGATAATTTCGGACAACCCGTAAATATCGAATGCCTTTATGCCCGATGCATCCTCTATGTATTGCCGCATCTCGTCGGTCCACGGTTCGGCGCCGAATATACCGGTTGTTACTTTCAACTCATTGAAGTTCACGTCACTGGCGTTAATGCGTTCGATCAGATGCACAAAGTAACTGGGAGTACAACAAATCGCGGTCACCCCAAAATCCTTCATCACCATCATCTGGCGCTCGGTGTTTCCCCCGGAAATGGGCACCACCGTAGCCCCCAGGCGTTCCGCCCCGTAATGCGCGCCCAGCCCCCCGGTAAATAATCCGTACCCATAGGCATTCTGAACCACATCATTCGCTGTCATTCCCACCGCGGCAAAACACCGCAACATCAACGAACTCCACACGTCCAGATCATCCCGGGTATACCCCACCACAATCGGCTTTCCAGTGGTGCCGCTGGAGGCGTGCAATCGCACCACCTCATTCATCGGCGCCGCAAACAAACCATAGGGATAGGTATCTCGCAAATCTGTTTTCTGCGTGAAAGGCAATCTAGCCACATCCCCAAGCGTTTTAATGTCGGCCGGAACCAGACCCCGTTCCTCCATTCGTGTTCTAAACAACGCAACGTTATTATAACATCGGGTAACGGTATCCTGCAGCCGCTCCAACTGAACGGCCTTCAAAACATCCACATCCACAAAGTCCGCCAATGATTCCGTATGAATTTTATAATGTCTATCCATTATAAAAACTCCTTTCCCGCCGCAAATCCAAGGGCAAACGCGCCATCGTTGGCCGCCCTCAGTTTATCCGGAAACAACCGATGAATCGCGTCTACCCATCGTGTTTGGGGAATAGATAACAACGCACTCAACGCACCCAGCATTGCAACGTTCAAGGATTTCCGGCTGGGCAATTGCGCCGCATCGATCAACGACGCCCGTAAAATGCGTGTGGTTTCATTTATATCGCGTTGGTACAACGGCATGTCTGCTTCTTCAAACAACAACAGGTAATCCACCGCTCCCTCGGGGATCATCGGGCTTTTCACGGCGTTGCCGAATCGCACATCACTGCAAACCGATCCCCCCCGCTGCGCCATACCATGCACTTCCGATTTCTTCACATCGTAACCTTCCTGAAACGCAACCTCCGCCAAAATCAAAGATGATTTCAAAACACCCATTCCCCCGAGGCCGGCAATTTTCACATTGATGGTCATCCCTTTGCTCCCTTTCTCGCCGCCGCAAGAATACAGGGACGTTTAACAACAAATACACTAAGCGAATCTTTTCTCAATGCATCCACCAACGCTGCCTCAAACGGTTCGGCGTCTTTAACCGGATCATACGTCACAACATTGTCAATTCCCATTGCCGTGGCTACCCGGGCGTAGTCCAACTGACCAGTCGGTGAACCATCCAACCGTCTGCCCGTCCCGGGATGTTCCTGTTGGCCGGTCATCGCGGTGGTACTGTTGTCCAAAATCAATACCACATGTCCCGTGGGGGGAACATTGTACGCCATCTCCGCCAATCCGGTTAACCCGCTGTGAACAAATGTACTGTCCCCAATCACGCTCACCACCTTGCGGGCCTCTGCTGCGGGCAGCACCTGACGCAACCCCACCCCCATTCCAATGGACGCCCCCATACATATTTGCATATCCATTGCCTCAAGGGGTGGCAGGGCCGCCAACGTATAGCACCCAATATCACCAGAAACGATACAGCCATGTTTTTTAAGAAGCTCAAACGTACGCTTGTGGGGGCACCCTTTACACAGTCCCGGTGGTTTTCCAGGGGGCACCGCATGTTCCGGTTCCGGCGCGCCGTCCAACAACCGCCGTATGCGGGCAACATTCAATTCGCCAAACCGCATGTATTCGGGCATTACCGTCAATGGCGCCCCGTAACTTTTCAACAACTCGTTCATATAAGGATCGTTTTCTTCAATGGCGGCATTTTTTTCATGTTTGGCACAAAACTCAATAATGCGCTCCACCGGCAACGGATAGGCCATACCCACTTTGAACAAAGATGCATCCGGCGCCGCTTCCGCCGCGTGCTGCGCAGCCACCCCCGAAGCAATGATACCCAAACGGCCATCCCCCAACACCTCCCGATTCGGTCCTTCATCGTTGTTCCACCGCTCTATTTCCTTCAATTTCTGCCGCAGGCGCCGATGGGCCGGACGGGCATGTCCGGGCACCATCACCCGTTGTTTAATATTCCGTGTAAAATGCGGCGCCGGCAGATTTTGCACCGGGACATCCGGAACCACCACCGAGCCGGAATGACACACCCGGGTGGTCAGCCGCAAAATCACGGGAATATGCCATCTCGCTGAAATGTCGAATGCCAACCGGGTAAAATCATACGCATCCTGAGAATCGGATGGATCAAGCAACGGAACACCGGCGGCAACCGCATACCGTCTGGTGTCCTGTTCATTTTGACTCGACGCCAATCCGGGATCATCCGCCACCGCCAATACATATGCGCCATCCACACCACTGTATGCGGCAGTAAACAACGCGTCAGCCGCCACATTCAACCCCACGTGTTTCATCGTAACCATGGCTCTGCCGTTTCCAAAGGCAACACCCAACCCCACCTCGGCGGCCACTTTCTCATTGGGCGACCATTGTGCCTTGCCGCCAAAATGATTCAAATACGCCAGAATTTCACTCGAAGGCGTTCCCGGATAACCCACACCCAGGGACACGCCCGCATGACATGCACCAAGCGCAACCGCCTCATTACCCATAAGAAATTTTCGTTCCGAATCCATCTACACCTCACATTCTCTGCAGCGGTCGTAACAAATACTCGAAATGAATAGCGGTGCCCCCATTTTCCGCACTCATGAACGCACCGACTATTGCGCCATTCACACATTTCGTCAAACATCAAATATCTGTTTGAAACCGATTCTCGCGGATCATTTCAGATGCGTGCGGCACAACAGTGACGTAGTAAAAAACGTAAAGTTATTGTAGATTAATTTCATAATCAGCTATTCGTTCTTTGCCTTTTTGCACGCCAGTGGATGCAGACATTTTTGAAATATACAAGTAGCGACCGATTGCTGCCGCGGACAACCCAATTTGTTTTACTCCCACGTAACAAATCACCTGACGAATGTTATAACCACTTCCAGTGGTGGAACGACGTCTCGTAGCCGACTCAGTGTAAGGGACGGATGGCGTTTTCTTACTTTATGGCGATTCAGTTTATGGTTTGATTCGCTTATCCAGTGCGCCCACCGGGCATGCTTCGATGCAGGCCATGCAATCGCCGCAACTGTCGGGCAGTGCTGCGCCGTACGCTGTTCCCACTTCGGTGAAAAATCCCCGTTTTTTGTAACCGAGCAGTGTTTTATTCACGACCTCAGCGCACATCTTA
>JAFGXQ010000088.1 GCA_016936575.1 Deltaproteobacteria bacterium | reverse complement strand
GGTCTTATAAGTCCTATTGAACGGTGAATTCTTTTTCTTTGGAGAGTTCGCCGTTGATGTATACGACGGCTTTGTAGTCGCCGGAATAGATTTCACCGGGCGACCAGTCGGCGCTCATGGTGCCGCTTCCACCGGAGGGAATCGGCGTGGCCACCGTGTGATAAATGGATTCTGAGGTGGCGTCCATCATCACCCATTCAATCAAGATTTCTGAATTCGGCTCCAAATCCAGAAACCGCAGTCCCAGAAATATGGCGCTGGTGCCTTTCTTGAATTTGGTGGTTTCCTGCTTGGGCATCGACCCCTTGCCGAGAGACGTACCCAGCGCTATGGTATCGATGGTCGGCCCCATGGACGCATTGCCCACCGCGAACTTCGCTTCCGCCAATATATCGCCGAAATGTTCGACCTCCACCGAGTACACCCCCTGCGGCAATCCGCTGGGAGACTCCACATTGGCACTGAACTGACCGTTGCCGTCCACCGAAATATTCGATTCGCTGAATAGGCTGCCGCTCCGATACCATTTGACCACCAGTTCCGTCGGTTCGACACAGTTTTTCACTTTAAATGAGGCAAACAGTTTATTAGCTGCGGCAAACTGCTTGTCCGGCTTGATTGCCGCCATGCTGCGTTTGTGAATTTTTTTGGCGATTTTCAGATTATTTACTTTGATGCCCTCGCTGAACGGATCGACGCCTTTGATTTTAAAGGTTCGGCTGCCCACCACGCGATCGTTCACCAGCACGTTCACCGTGTATTCACCGGGAATGAATTTCCGACCCGGCGGTGTGAAGGACGATACAAAGGAAAAGGTATCGGACCCATACACATCTGTCACCACCATGGGCTCTTTCACTTTGTCGTGACACCAGTGCACCTGTATTTTCGCCTGGGTGGGCACACGGCGCAACTTGCCCACAAAGTAAACCACGCGCTGTCTGGGACTCACTTCCGTAAGGGTCTCTCCGACCGCCTTGTACCGCTGCTCGTCCACCTCATCGGTGAACTCTCCCTCCACGAGCTCGGCGCGGAAGTAATCCTCCGCCGTCAACCGAACCTTGGGCAGGGGCTCGGACTCCCCATCCGCAGCGGTGTTGGTTTCGGGAGCGGCGGAACCACAGCCCAAAAGTATCAGGCCGCCGATAATTAAGATAAGCGATTGAGTTGATTTCATTTGGTTGTCTCCTGGAAGAATACTGCTGCTTGAATCACTCCCTGACGCAGAAGCAGGGGCCAGATAATATAGCAGAAAAAAACCAAGTCGTGTAGTGTATTGCGCGTTTGTCGATACACGAATTGACTTATAAATGACTTCGGACATATTATTGAACAGTCAAAAGCGATTTTTATGGTGTACAATATTTCTCACCAGGCAAGGTTGTATGCCGATTTCTTCGAATGAAGGAGGGATTGATGGGTGTTATGAATTTTATTAAACGCGGTGTGCAGGAACTGATGATTGCGCGGCCCGACGAGGCCAAACAATACGCCATCTACAAACATCCGGACCAGACCATTCCCAATCACGCGCAGCTGACCGTGGATTCCGATGAAGTGGCCATCTTTTTCAAAGATGGAAAAGTCGAAGGAAAGGTGACTCCCGGACGTCACACCCTGAGCTCTCAGAACATCCCGTTCCTCTCCAACCTGGTCGACAGCTTCACCGGCGCCAACGTGTTCATTTCAGAAGTGTTTTTCATCTCCACCCGCCAGTTCGCCGGTATCAAATTCGGCGGCCGCATCGGCTCGGTGGAAGACCCCAAATCCGGTGTGCCGGTGGAAACCATGGTGCACGGAGATTTCGCCTTGCAGATTGTGAACCCCGAAGCACTGATCCTGGGGCTGACCGGTATGCAGCAGACCGACAACGAATCATTTTTCAGCTGGTTCAAACAGCAGGTGCTGAAAGTGATTCGCGACCAGACCGCCGAACTGATCGTGAAGCAGGGCTGGCCGCTGCTCGATGTGGTGTCCGGTGCATATACCGAAGAAATCGAAGCCACCGTACTGGAGGGCGTAAAAAAATACGTCGACCACTACGGTGTGAAAATTGTTCAGCTGGGTAACTTTGTGCTGGGCATTAAAGAAGAAGACGAGAAAAAGCTGAAAGACCTGTACACCGACGCCGCGTACGTGCGGATGGCGGGCGGTATGCAGGGCTTCCAGCAGTTTGCCTCGGGAAAAGCCATGATGGGCGCAGGGGAAGGAATGGCGCAGGGAGGCGGCGCCGGAGGAGACGGCAACGCCATGCTCGGCGGCGCGGCGCTGGGGGTCGGCTTCGGCATGGCCAATATGTTTCAACAGCAGGGCGCGGCGGCCCCCCAGAGCGGTCTGCCGCCGGCGAATCAAGGACACCTGGACGGCGCTTCGGGCCAGGCGACAGCGGCAACGCAGGGAGTGGTCTGCGGCGCGTGTCAAAAAACCGTATCTCCGGGAAAGTTCTGCGCCGAATGCGGCCAGCCGCTTCCCACCGGTCCCAAATTTTGCGGCAACTGCGGAAACAAACTAGGGGCGGGAGCGAAATTTTGCCCGGAATGCGGCACCAAAACCGAGTAGAACATATCAGTGACTGACCCCAATACCCCACTTGAACTGCAAAGCAAACTGAGTCATACCCGGCGCCGACTCGCATCGCTCAAAGGAATAGTCATCAACCTCGAAAGCACCATGAGCTTCGACGAGGTCCTGACGTTAGCGGTGGAACGCACCACGTCGGTAATGGGGGCCGAACGCACCACCCTGTTTGTGACGGAACCCGACGGCTCGCTGGTATCCCGGGTCATCGAGGGCGGCGACGTGAAAGAAATTCGCCTGGCTCCCGGCCAGGGTTTGGCGGGCTGGACCTGCCGCCACGGTGTGCCCCTGGTCATTCCGAACGCATATGCGGACGAACGGTTCGACAAACGGTGGGACGCGCAATCGGGCTTCACCACCCGCAACGTGCTGTGTCACCCCATTTTCGGACGCGGCGGCACAGTCATCGGCGTGGTGGAGGTGCTGAACAGTTCTGACGGAGACTTCGGCGAAGACGATGTCCTGTTGCTCAGCACGGTGGCCAATCAGCTGGCCATGGTCCTCGAAAACTCCCGTGTGATTGTTGACCTGGTCGAAAAAAACCGCACCATCACCGCTGCCAAACTCGATTTGGAAAAGCGCAACCGGGAGCTGAACGTACTGCTCGATTTGGAAAAAGTGCTGGCGCGGGCGGAAGATATGGACTCCCTCGGCAGCCGCTCCTTTGCCCGCATTCTCGAAATTCTCGATTCCCAAATCGGTTCGTTCTACCTGCTCGATGCCGGCGGCGCGCAGAAGCACACATATTCCGCGGACGGCACAGTGGCCACGTTGGCCCGGGTGGAGGCCGGCGCGGGGTTCACCGGATGGGTGGCCGCCAAGCACCAGGAGCTGCACCTGCGGGAACCGGGTAGTGATCCCCGCTATGAGGAAATGATTCAGCGGCGCACCGGGGTCGACATCTCCCAGCTGATTGCGGTGCCCCTGCCGTTCTCTGAAATATCGGGCATCCAGGGCTCCATTCTGATTGCCAATAAAAAAGGCGGACGCGACTTCGAGGAAAGCGACAAGATTCTGCTGCGGCTGATTGCATCGCAACTCAGCACCGCCATTGAACACCTTCAGGGGCGCACTACCCGCGAGCGGGAGCATCGACTCGCCACCGTGGGCCGATTGCTGGCCGGCATCCTGCATGATTTGCGCACGCCCATCACCACCATTTCCGGATACGCCGAAATGCTGAGTGAAACCTGTGATGAAAATGAGAGCGACGAATACCTGGGATTCATTCGCAATGCCCTCGACCGCATCAAGCGAATGACCTCTGATATCATCGCGTTTTCCCGGGGCGAAAAGGACCTGCTCATCACGTCGGTATCGCTCAATGAGTTCATTGAAAAATTCGCCAACGAAGTGCAGCACTCGCTCAAATCCCATAACATCGAACTGATCATTCGAAAACGAACCTCGGGAACCATCAAAGTTGATGAAGAAAAAATGCTGCGGGTATTTCACAACATCGCCAACAACGCCTCTGATGCCATGCCCACCGGCGGGCAGCTCATCTTTGAATGCGACCGTATCGAAGACCGCCTGATTTTCAGCTTCACCGACAGCGGCAGCGGCATTCCCGAAGAAATTCAGGGCACGGTGTTCAATTCATTCGTGAGCTACGGAAAAGATTCCGGTACGGGTTTGGGGCTGGCCGTTGCCCGGGAAATCGTCACCGGCCACGGCGGCTCCATCAGCTTCACCACCTCCCCCGGCGCCGGCACCACTTTCCTGATTTCCGTTCCGGGGTAATTTTCAACATCTGTTCATTTTATCAGTTGTATTGAATTTTGTTGCGGAAAGGTTGGCTTACGCAATGAACATTTGCTATTCTAATACAAATTTCAATTTCTTATTCGTAGTTTGCGCATTCGGATGGCTGGTGAATATATGACCGAACTGAGTTCAAAAGAGCTGTTCAAAATTTTCAAAACCGCACCGTGGCAATCCACCCAGGAGTTTGAGCAGTTCCTGCAGAGTCTTCCGCCGGTGAATGACCTCAAACTGATACGTTCCATGCTGGACGCGATCACCGGGAAAGGCGATTCCATCAATGACGTGCGGCACGATATGCGGGTTGAAATCTTTCGCCGCCTGGCTGCACCGGTTGCGGACCCTTCCCTGTTTTCGCCGCTGGTAAAAGCGATTAAGCAGGGTGACAGCAAACTGAAAGAAGTGGCCGCGTCACTGATTCCCAAAAACAACAGCATTCGGGAACACCCCAAATTAATCGCGCTGCTCAAATCCGATGACCGACCGGTGCGACGGGCCGCGCAGACCGCCCTGAAACAGGTGGGCGGCAAAACCCTGTTGCAGACACTGATTCAAATCATCGAAGACAAGGACTTCACCGACCGAACCGAAGCCATGGACTTAATTGTTCCGATGGCCACGTATCACGCCATACCGGTACTCGCGAAAGTGCTCGAAGTCGGACGCAGCAGCGAAAAACTGAAAGCGCTCACCTACCTGGCCGATGTTCGCTACATGCAAAAAGCGCCCAAACCCGCGCTGGAAGCCATTGTCCCGGCGCTGCACGATAAAAACGAATCGATAGCCGCTCAGGCGATGATCGCGTTTTCATCATTGGCCACCGAAGACGACTACTGGGAATATGTGGGGCCCATGCTCGATGACCGCAACCTCAATCTGGTGCGCGCCGCGGTGTCGGGGCTGAAACGGTTTGATTCTCCGCGGGTGCTGCTCACCCTCGAAAAGAAAATGCGAATGGGCCCGAGCGTGATTCGTCAGGAATCGCTGAACGTGATGGAAGCCATCGGCAATGACAGCATTCTGCCGCTTTTGGCCGAAGCCCTCGGACATACCGACATGCAGGTGCGCAAGCAGGCGGGGGACGTGCTCAGCCGACTGAGCAACAGCCGCAAAGTCGATGTGGCCCGCACTATCATCTGGCTGCTCAACAGTCAGAACGTGCATGTTCGGCGAATGGCGGTGGAAGTAGCCCGCAGTGTAAAAGACCCGAACGGAGAGCTGTGGCCCCGCATGCTGGTGATGCTGCGCGACGAAGACTGGTGGGTGCGGGAACGGGTGATGGATGCGCTGGTCGATATGGCCGGCAGACAGCTGACCCCGCACATGGTTCACATGCTGAGAGATGCGAACGACGTGATGCGACGTTTTGCCGTTGACGTGCTCGGCAGGTTGAAAGATGAGAAAGCGCTGGGGGCGTTGATTCAGACCGCACGCGAAGACACCGATTGGTGGGCCAAGGAAAAAGCGGTGGAGGCCATTGCCCAACTGGGCGATCAACGGGCTGTGAACTACGTTGTCGACCTGATGATGAAAGACCCCGATCTTCAGCTCTGTTGTCTATCTGCATTGCAAGCGCTGAACGCCAGGCAAACCGCTTCCTACGTAGCGCAAATGCTGACGGCGAAGGACCCGGATGTGCGCGAGGCGGCGGTGGAGTGTTTGGGGCACTACAACGCCGCCGAGTTCGCCGAAAAGCTGCAGCCCCTCATCGCCGATGAGAGCCCCAGGGTGGCCCGAACCGCGCAGCAGCAGTTGGTGCGTTGGAACGTAGCGCTGGCCGAACGTTTCACCGACAGCCGCGATAAGGCGGTATCGTTTTTGGACCGCATGCTGATGGCGGTGGTGCAAGGCCAGGGCGACGACCTCATTTTGTGTTCCGATCGCCAACCCTACATGAAGCGCATGGGAAAGACAGTGAGCATTTCTCCCTCGGTATTGAACCACAGTCAGATTATGGCGCTGCTCACCCCCCATTTATCGCTGATTCAGATGGAAGAGCTGGAGCAGATGCGGGACGCGGATTTTTCATATGAAGTGAAAAGCACTCAGGCGCGCTTTCGCGCCAATGTGTTTCGCAACGAAAACGGATACGGCGCCGTGTTTCGAACCATCAACGCGAAAGCGCCCCAGCTCAGCCAGCTGGGCCTGCCCGACGTTGTCAACGGTTTCGGTGACAAGAAGTGGGGACTGATTCTGGTGGGCGGACCCACCGGGTCGGGGAAATCCACCACCTTGGGCGCCATCATCGATTACGTCAACACCAACTACGACCGCCATATCATCACCATCGAAGACCCGATTGAAGTGGTGCACCTCTCCAAAAAAGGACTGGTCACCCAACGGGAACTGGGCACCCATGCCCGCAGTACCGCTTCCGCGCTTCGCGCCACCCTGCGAGAAGACCCCGACGTGATTCTGGTTGGGGAGATGCGCGATTTGGAAACCATTCAGTTCGCGGTGAACGCGGCGGAAACCGGTCACCTGGTGTTCGGCACCTTGCACACGGTGAGTGCCGATACGTCGATTGACCGTATCATCAACGCGTACCCGGCCAAGGAGCAGGACCAAGTGCGGGCCACCCTGGCTGACAACCTACAGGCGGTGATTTGTCAGCACCTGATTCGTCGCAAAGACAAACAAGGTCGGGTGGTGGCCGCCGAGGTGCTGCTCAATACAGGCGCCGTGGCCAATCTGATCCGTTCGGGAAAAACATACCAGATTCCCTCGGTCATCACCACATCTCGGGATTTGGGCATGCAGTCGATGGACACCGAGTTGCTGCGTCTGTATAAGTCGGGTGTCATTACCGCCGAAGATGTATACATGAAAGCGAATTCCAAAAAAGAGGTCGAAGACTTGATGTCGATAGAAGACGAAAAGGCGAAAAAACAGAGCGAGGAAGGACCCCAACCAACGAGGTAGACCCTTGGCGGTAGACCCCTGGCGGTAGAAACGAGTGGCAATGGCGCGATTTGATTCTTTTTTAAAAATGGTCATTGATCAGAAGGCCAGTGATTTGCATTTTCATTCCGGGCAGGTTCCGATTATTCGGTTCAACAGCGATTTGGTGCCGTTGCCGTTTCGTGTCATTTCCGAAACCGAAGGCCGCCGCTTCATTATGGAGATGCTTACAACGGAACAGCAGGACGAACTGGAACGCACTCAGAATATCGACTTTGTCTACACAATGGCGGATGGTTCGCGCTTTCGATCGAATGTGTTTATTCAACGCAACGGCCTCAGTGCCGTGTTTCGGATTGTTCCCGGGAAACTCCCCACCCTGGACGAACTGTTGATGCCCACATCCCTGCGAAAACTGACCACGGTCGGTAACGGTCTGGTGCTCATCACCGGCCCCACCGGTTGCGGAAAAACCACCACCCTGGCCGCGATGATTCACGAAATCAACGCCAATCATCGGCGTCATATCATTACAGTGGAAGACCCCATCGAATTTTTACACACTCCCGTGAAAAGTGTGGTGACCCAGCGACAGGTGGGAAAGCACACAGAATCATTTTCAGCCGCGCTGCGCTCCGCGCTGCGGGAGGCACCCGATGTACTGGTGGTAGGTGAGCTTCGCGATCAGGAAACCATCCAGCTGGCGTTGTCCGCGGCGGAAACCGGCATTCTGGTGTTCGGTACCCTGCATACCAACACCGCCGCCAAAGCGGTGAATCGCATTATTGATGCTATGCCCGATGAGTCCCGTGACCAGGTGCGGGGGGTTCTTTCGGTGTTGCTGCGCGGCGTGGTGGCGCAGCGATTGTGCAAACGGGCCAACGGCGACGGGCGGGTAGCCATGCTGGAAGTGCTGCTGCAGAACTGGGCGATTTCCAATATGATTCGAGAAAATAAAACCCACCAAATGGAAAGCTATCTGCAATCGGTCAACCCGGCGGCCAGCGGCATGCAGTCGATGGAAATGAGTCTTGCCCAGGGGGTGCGGGAGGGATTGGTTACCCTTGAAGAGGCACTAAAGGCCACCGAAGACACTGTTACACTGAAAAATATGTTAAAAGATCTCGAAGGAGATGAATAACTGTGGTCAATCGCTATCAGCATCTTTTCCAAAAAGCCGGTGATCTCGCCAACGAGGGGCAGTATCAGCTGGCCGGAAAATCCATCCTGGACGGCTTGAACATCGCACCCAATCAGGCCGCCACGCTGGACGCCAAAGGAAAAAAACTGGCGTATCTGGCGGCCACGTATTTCACCAAATCAGACGATCTCGGCCTGGCCATTGAGCTGTACCTGGCATTGGGAGAGCGCAACAAGGCTGCGGAATATCTCGAAAAGAGCGGTGATATGCTGGGGGCGCAGAAAGTTCGCGAGGGGCGTCTGGGCCGGGTGGAATCTCTATCGAAGCGGGGTTCCGGCGCGGTGGGCGGTGACGCGATAACCAAGTACACGGCGGAACGGTTCGAAAAAGAAGGCAAATTCGACCTGGCGGTCAAAGCCTATCTGCAGGTTCGGGCGTTCAACGATGCCGCTCGGCTGCTGCGTTCTCAGGGACGGCTGCAGGACGCGGCGAATGTGTATGCCGAAGGCGGGCGCGCCTATGAAGCGGCCCACTGCTTTTTTGAACTCGGAGACATCGGAAAAGCGCTCGAAAATTATGTGCGGGTTCCCAGAGATCACAAGCAGTACAGACGCGCCGCCCTTCAGGTAATTGCAATGGCAGTGCAAATCAATCAAATGACATTTCAAATCGATAATTTCCTGGCGGAATTCATCCGCACAACGCCTGCTACGCCCCAGGAATTGTCTGCCTTATACCAGCTGGGCGGCCTGTACGAATCGCAGGATTTTTTGGGAAACGCCAAAGAAGTATTTCAGAAGGTTTGCGATGCAGACCCGAATTTTAAGGACGTGCAGCTGCGCATTGAACGACTGCAGCGATTCAGCAACCCCTCTGCGGCGGTGTACGAAAAAATTCGCGCCCAGGAAGCCGGGTTCCGCGGAGAGCAGCGCCGCATCGACCCAAAGTCGTACCTGAAACCCCTTTCTGAAGAACCGATGCCGGATTTGCCGCCCATGCCGGATTTGCCGAATCTTCCGGACCTGAACGAGACCGGTTCCGATGGGCCCGGCGCCCTGTCGAACCAGGCTGGGTTTTCCCACACCATCGCCGCGGTTCGGGCGCAGGCGTCTGTTGCGCCGCCCGCCGCTCATGGGGCGGCAAGCGTGGCCCCGCCCCCGGAGGACCAGGGGTTTGTGGTAGGCAACACTATCGCCAAACGCTATGTGATTCTCGAAGAAATCGGGCGGGGCGGAATGGCCGCGGTGTTTCGCGCCGAAGATAAAGAGCTTGAAGAAGAAATCGCACTCAAAGTGTTTCTGACCCAAATCAGCGACCCGGCCACGCTGAAGGAGAGCGAGGCCCGATTCAAGCAGGAACTGAAGCTGAGTCGAAAACTTTTACACAAAAACATTATCCGGCTGTACGACATCGGTATTCACTATGGCCACCGGTACATCAGCATGGAGCTGTTGCACGGCAAAGATTTGGAGCAGCGGCTGAGTGCGCTTGAGGGCCCCATGGATTTCGCCAAGGGCATCTATCTGATGATTCAGGCCTGCGCCGGGCTTCATGCGGCTCATGAGCAAGGCGTTGTGCATCGCGACATCAAGCCGGAAAACCTGTTTGTGACCAACAGCGGCGTATTGAAGGTGATGGATTTCGGCATCGCGAAAAACACGGTGAAGCCCGGAATGACGGTGGAGGGAATGCTGGCGGGAACACCGCACTACATTGCCCCGGAACAAATCAGCAGTTTTTCGAAAGTGACCCTTGCCGCGGACTTGTACGCGCTGGGGGTGGTGATGTACAAGATGTTCACGGCGGCGCTCCCCTTTAACAACGACGATATGACAAAGCTGCTCATGATGCACATCAACAATCCGGTGACCCCACCGGTAGATTTGAATCCTCAAATTCCGGCCGGGCTTCAGCGCATTATCATGACCCTGTTGAAAAAGAACCCGGCCCAGCGCTTTAAAGACGCACGAGAAACCGCCGCCCACCTGAAGCAGGTCTACCTTGAAATCACAGGCGGGCAGTAAACCGCAACAGGCGGGCAAACCGCAGCCAAACCGGGAGACCCCGTATGCCGAAATATAAAAATATAGACGAGTACATTGAAAGCCAGCCCGCGTCACAGGCCCGGTTGCTGCGCGAAATCCGGAAGGCGATTTTGGAGGCGGTGCCCGATGCGATTGAAACATTCAATTACGGCGTGCCGGCGTTCTGTCTTGTGAAAAACGGGAAACGCGACCAGCAGGTGATGATTGGTTCGTTCAAAAATCACGTGGGAATGTATCCGCATCCGACCACCATCATTCAATTTGAAAAAGAACTTTCGGATTTTACGCAAGGCAAAGGGTCGATTCAGTTTCCGTTGACTGAACCGATTCCGGTCAAATTAATCAAACGAATGGTCAAGTACCGAAAAAAAGAAATCGAGAAAGAACTGAAATCGAAAAGCACTTCAACTGGTACCGGTCGTGGATAAACACTATAATGCCGCCACGTTTTCAAGAAACCTTTTTATTCTTTGCCTCTCCCCGGTTTGTTTAAAAGTCAAAGTGTTGAAATCATGGTTATATTATTAATGATGACGTCGTCTTTCACGCATAGAATTGTTGCTAGGGGTCATGATGGAAGGGGGCAGCGGAAGGTAACCGGGATGGTGGCAAAACGTTCGTCATTCCTTTGCTATATTATTTTTCCCGCATGGCTGCTGTTTGAACTTGTTGTCTCTCCCGTCGCTGTTGCGGCTGAAAATGATCTGACCCACGTGGATGTGCCGCCCGCCCAGAAAAATGACGCACCTTCGTTCATACTCGGTGCAACCGAAGGAGTAACCCTGTTTCTGCTTCCTGGAACAGCGGTGACCAATCAGTCGGTGCGGCTGATTGCGGTCTCCCAATCGGAATCGGCACGCTATACCCTGAACGTGTACAATGCCGCGGGGACGCTGCTTTCGCCCGACAGAAGCGACGCGTTCGGTGTGGTTCCACATGCGACAACGGTATATTTTGAGCGGCTCCCCGAAAGCCCCGAAGCCCTCCCCTACCGGGTCGATGTCATCGATGAACCCACCGATGCGGTTATTCTCTCGGCGTCGTTTTCGGTGGTGCCGGCTGCTTCTCTTCCACCGGAAAAACGAATCGCGTATCACAACAGCCGGGAAACATGGCCGGTGACTGCGGACTGGAGCCCCGCCCTGGAGGACCTGTTTTCGGTGTTTGTGGCCAAACTGTTCTACGTGCACCCCGGTGCCAGCAAGGGATGGCGCCCACTGGGCACGGCCATGCAGGACCCCTATCGCAATTTGCTCTACGGCATCATGGGGTTCGATGAAGACAACCCCGATGCAAAAATTCCGGTTGAACTGCGACCGGACTGCGCCGATGCGCCCATGCAGGTTCGGGCCTACTTCGCGTGGAAGCTGGGGTTGCCGGTGCTCGGCAACGAATGCGTTCGCGGAACGTCGGTCAAGGGCCCCTGGTGTTACGATCGGTTCAGCAATCTGGACGGCGGTCGGAGCGGCGCCGTGCACCCGGTGGCCAGGTTCAACGATTTTGTGGCTACCACCCTCAGTTGGAAAACCCAGGCCGGCGTGTATCGCACCTTGCCGGAAGACGACCAGAGCGTGGTGTATCCGATTGCGCTCACAAAAGAATCAATACGGCCGGGCACAGTGTTTGTTGACGCCGGGGGTCATATCATTCTGGTGACCCAATGGGAGTCGCAGACGCCCGACACCATGGGGGCGTTGTACGGCGTGGATGCGCATCCAGATTTCACGGTGACCCACAAAGGATTTTTCAAGGGCACGTTCGTGTTCAATCACAATGTACCCACCGATGGATTCAAGGCGTTTCGCCCGGTAGTGCGCAAGCGGGGCGGCCTGCTGCGTTTTCTGTCGAACGATGAAATTCGTAGACAAAAGGAAACTCCTGTGTATTCCGATTCCCAGGCGTTGATCGACACCAATGACCAGTTTTACTACAGGGTGCAAAAAGCGTTGAACCCCACCCGAATTGAACCGGAAAAAATGCTGCAGGCAAAGGTGGACAACCTTCACCGTGCGCTGACAGAGCGTTTGGAGGCGGTGCAGGTTGCCGTCGACTACATGCAAAACACCCATTGGGCCACCATGGAAATGCCCAACGGTCCTGCGATTTTTCAGACCACCGGGCCCTGGGAAGCGTATTCGACACCGGCCAGAGATATGCGCCTGTTTTTAACCATCGACAGTGTGATATCGTTTGCGTCAGAGGTGGCAGCGAATCCAGATTTGTACGTACTGCCAACCGGCATATCGATGGACACTCTGCTGGAATCGCTCACCCAAAAGATGAACGCCGCACTGCTTGAACGAACCATCGAATATACTCGGTCCGACGGTACGGCCCAGACCCTTCGGCTCAGCGATATTATCGAACGGCAGCAGGCGCTGGAGATGGCGTATAATCCCAACGACTGCGTCGAACTTCGCTGGGGTGCGCCGCCCCGGTCCGCCGAAATGGAAAGCTGCACCCATCACGCGCCGAAGGCCCAGTACAAGAAAATGCTTCGCTTTCGCCAGTGGTTCATCGACAGACGCCGGCCCGACCAACGGTAAGATTCCGAAAAACACCCAATCGGGTCATTGAATGTAGCCCGCGGCCGTAAGGGCGTTGAGGGTATCTGCGTCAAGCACGGGAGCCTGCCCGGGTGAAGATGATTTTTTTTTCGGCGTCGGTTTCACGGCGCGGCGCAACGGCTCTATTTGTTCATCAGTATCATAGTTCGCATACTCGTTGTTCGTTTCGGCGGCATCCCGACTCAAATCGAACAGTTCGTACCTGGGCCCCGGAATCAGCAGGGACGGGTTCTGCTGCAGCATTTCGGTGCCTCGGCCTATCCCTTCAAACAACACGCCGTTCACCTTTTCGTATCGCACCAGTTTCAAGTTGCCGATTCTCGCCGCGGTTCGTTTCACGCCCCGTGCATCGTATTCGCTGACAATCACCCGAGACAGGTCTGCATTCGGCGCGAACACGGACTGCCCGTATGGGGTTTTCGATTCGATGCCCGCCGCGTGCAGCAGGGTGGGCAACACATCGGTATGCGTGAACGGTCTGTCATCAAATCGCGGGCCGGTCTGTGGCAGGGTTGCCTCGTGGCCCCCCGCCTGCGGCGCCCGAATGATGAACGGCACTCGCAGCACCGGTTCCCACATGTGATACGCGTGCTGGTAGCAATTGTGTGCACCGAAAATTTCGCCGTGATCGGCGGTCACCGCAATGGTGGTCTGCCGGTATTTTTCGAGCCGCTTCAATTCGGTGAGAAACCGCCCCACCTGGGCATCCGCAAAGGCGACTTCGTCATCGTACGCCGCGACAATGCCTGCATGACGCGTAGTGTCGAACGGTTCTAGCACCTCTCTTTGTGGCGATGTCACAATCTCTTCAAACGATTTCGAAAACTGCCGCGCATCCTGTGCCGGTTCATAGGGCGCGTGGGGGTCGGTCAGAAACAGCACCACCAAAAACGGTCGATCGTCGGTTTCGGTTTCAATCCAGCGCAGCGCGCGATTAACCAGCACATCGGCCCGCGGAAAATCGCCGTGGTCTTCCGTGTCTTCGAAATGGTCAAACCCCTGATCGTAGCGCCACTTTTTCTGAATCAGTGGGTTGCCCACAAAGGCGGCCGTTTTAAAATGATGGGCGCGAAACTGCTCCGCCAGAGTGGCAATTTTTTTGGGAAGCGCTTTATCTGATAGCTCCATTCCATGCACAGCTTTGGGGACACCGGTTACGATGGTGGTAAAGCTCGGCCGCGTCCACGACGAGTTGCTGATCCATTGGGTGAACACCACGCCTTCTTGTGCAAATGCATCGATGTTCGGTGTGGTATTTCGCTCATATCCATATACCCCCACGTGGCGCGCGTTGAGTGCGTCGATCACAATCAGTACAGTTGCGGTCGACACCTCGGGCAGCGGCGGCGGTGATGGGTTCAGTTGTGATTGGGCGATTTTGGTGAAATACGAATGCATTTGAGCTGCGGGGGACGGTCCGGAATCCGGAATGGAAGCAGCGGACGGTGACAACGCAGATTCTGCCCCTTTCGGCACGACCGACGAATGATTGTCGCTGGATTCAGAAGACCCACGATCCTCAGGCGGCGGCATGGCTGGTACCGGTACTGCGGAACGACAACCGCCGATGGCCAGCATTGCCACCGCAGAACCCAGAAAAATTATTTTCGCGAGCGCGAACATAAACCGGAAAATATCACAGATACAAGCAGATATGGATAGAGAGTTTGGCAAAACGTCATAAATTTGACCTGTCGTATCTTTGTAGATACTATTCGTTTATGGAAAATTCAAAAACCGTGATTGACCCGATGGGGTTGGAAGCGTTGGAAAAAGTGATCGACAGGCTGGTGCAGCTCAAATCAGAGAGCAACGAAGCGCCATCCGGCACCACGCGCTTTTCGTTAATCGTGGAGCAACTGGAAGATCGCTTTTTGCAAACCAAACAGAAATACGAATTGCTGAAAGATCGCTATTCCTTGCTCAAGCGATCTAACGCGGCCCTTTGTGATGAACTGGTATGGCTTCGCGATCAGCTGGATGACCTGAGCTCTGACGGAGACGTGTGATGGTAGAAGAGCTGCAGCTTCATCTGGAACGCGCCACTCATCTGCTGAACCAGATTCGATACGCCGAAAATCTGTTGGACGAATTATTTTTTGCTAAACCCACCGTCAGTGTAGCGCCACCGCCGGTTGATTTTTTTAAAAATTATACCCAGCAAATTTTTCAGGCCGTTGAAGAAGCCAAAGCCGATTACGAAAAAATCCGGTTTTCAAAATCACCCAACACCGATCAGGTCTCCAATGTGCCTACCACCATGGAAGGCGTAATTGAGTACCCTGACAATTTCGGCGAATTGATCGGTATACGGATTCGAGAACAGCGCACGGTCATGAACATGACCCAGAGTGACCTGGCTATCGCCACCGGCATTCGACGACCCAATATTGCCCGACTGGAAAAGGGTCAAAGCCTCCCCAACCTCGCAACTTTGCTGAAAGTGTCGAAAGCGCTGCGAATTTCACTCCAATCCCTGCTGAAATTCTAGGAAAAATTTATTCCTTTTTACAACAAAATATCCAAATAAATACAAATTGTTACAATATAAACTACAAGTATTTGACGAAGTTTATTTGGCGATGCCGAACCCCGCCTGTATCATTAGTCAGACATACTGCACAAAAAAGCAGCTTTACGGAACACCTCGAAGCGATATGAACAAATTAAAATATGGAATTTATTCCCGCACCGAAATCTGGAATGCGTCGCCCGACACATCGAGGTGCAGCGACTGATTCGAAGATACCTCGCCCGAAATAATCCGTTCCGAGATGGCTTCAAGCACGTACTCCTGAATCACCCGTTTCAGCGGGCGTGCACCGAAAGCGGCATCGTAACCGCGAGAGGCCAGTTCATCGATGGCTGCATCTGACGCGGTCAGTTCCAGACCACGCGCTTGTAGTAACTTTGATACATTTCGCAATTGAATCTGCGCAATCTTTTTCAGGTCCTCTTTTTCGAGCCGATCAAAAATCAGAATCCCGTCCACCCGATTGATGAACTCCGGGCGAAATACCGATTTCAGCGAGTCAAAAATATGCTTCTCTACCGCCGCGGTGTCGCTGGATTCCAGAATGAACTGACTGCCTATATTGCTGGTCATAATCAAAATGGTGTTTTTAAAATCAACCGTGCGTCCCTTTCCGTCGGTCAGCCTGCCGTCATCGAGCACCTGCAGCAGTACATTGAACACGTCGGGATGCGCTTTTTCTATTTCATCCAGCAAAATCACGGAGTACGGCTTTCGCCTTACCTGCTCGGTGAGCTGCCCGCCCTCGTCGTATCCCACATAGCCCGGTGGGGCGCCGATAAGCCGGGCCACCGCATGTTTTTCCATATACTCGCTCATATCGATTCGTATCATATTTGATTCATCATCGAACAGGAACTCCGCGGCCGCCCGAGCCACTTCGGTCTTCCCCACTCCTGTGGGACCGGTAAACAGAAAAGACGCAATCGGCTTGTTGGGATCTTTGAGCCCAGCCCGCGACATCCGCACCGCCTTTGACAATTTTGATACGGCCACGTCCTGGCCAACTACCCGATTTCGTACGCGATCTTCCATATTTAGAAGACGTTCCTTTTCTCCTTCGACCATTTTGGCCACCGGAATACCGGTCCACTTGGAAACCACCATCGCGATGTCTTCGTCGGTGACCTCTTCACGAATAAACGAGTCCTCTTTATCGATGGCACTGAGCTGTGCACTGATGTCATCTTGCTGCTTTTGAATCGCCGGAATTTTTCCGTAAGTTATTTCAGCGGCTTTCTGTAACTCTCCGTTTCGCTGGGCTACTTCGGCCTCGGTCTTCAGCATATCGTATTCCTGGCTCAGCTTTTTGGAGGTGATGACCATGTCGCGCTGTTTTGTCCATTTAGCCCGCATGCTATTGAGCGTTTCGTTTAAATCTCCCAGTTCGGCGTCGATTTCCCGTACGCGCTCTTTGTCTCCCTCCATTTTCATCGCCTGTAGTTCTATTTGCTTTCTGGTCATTTTTCGCTGCAGGTCGTCTATGGGTGTGGGGAGCGATTCCACTTCCATTTTGAGTCGGCTGGCCGCTTCGTCGACCAGGTCAATGGCTTTATCGGGTAAAAACCGGTCGGTCACATACCGCGATGACAGCGACGCCGCGGTTACCAACGCACTGTCCTGTATGCGAATGCCGTGGTGAACTTCGTACTTTTCTTTGATTCCACGTAGAATATCGATGGTGTCTTCCAGGGTGGGCTCCAGCACCATCACCGGCTGGAACCGACGTTCCAGCGCTTTGTCTTTTTCAACGTATTTTCGATATTCATCCAAGGTGGTTGCACCGATACAGCGTAATTCGCCCCGTGCCAACGCGGGCTTCAGCAGATTCGCCGCGTCCTGAGACCCTTCGGCCGCACCTGCCCCCACAATGGTATGCAGCTCATCGATGAACAGAATCACCTGGCCGTCCTTGGCCTGCACTTCTTTCATTACCGCTTTGAGTCGTTCTTCGAACTCGCCACGGAATTTAGCTCCAGCCACCAGCGCGCCCATGTCGAGGGTGAGCACCAGTTTTTCTTTCAGGGAATCGGGCACATCACCGTTGATCACTCGTTGTGCAATGCCGTCCACGATGGCGGTTTTCCCCACACCGGGTTCGCCAATAAGCACCGGATTGTTTTTGGTTCTGCGCGAGAGCACCTGCAGTGTTCGTCTGACTTCTTCGTCCCGCCCAATTACCGGATCCAATTTTCCTTTTCGGGCCAACTCCGTCAAGTCGACGCAGTATTTCTCAAGTGCGCGAAATTTCGACTCGGGATCGTCATCAACCACCCGATGGGAACCGCGAATCTCTTGTAGGGCAGCGACGATTGTATCATTTGAGATACCGAGACTGGACAAAATACTACTGGTGGCGAATTGTTTTCCTCCGGCCATAGCCATCAGAAAATGTTCTGTCGACACATACTCGTCTTTCAGGTTGTCGGATACGGCCTGCGCGGCGTCGATCAAATTTTTCAAGATGCGGCCCATGTAGGTGTCTGCACCCTCCACCTTCGGTATTTTATCGAATTCCTTCTGGATGGAGACACGCAGCATTTCGATGGGTACCCCCACCCGCTCCACAATCGGCTGTATTAGGCCGTCGCTCTGATCGACCAACGATGCCAACATGTGCAGGTCGGTCACTTCCTGATGCTGAATTTTTCGTGCGATGCTTTCCGCTCCGGC
>JAFGXQ010000087.1 GCA_016936575.1 Deltaproteobacteria bacterium | reverse complement strand
TTGAAGCGCATAAACACCTGCTCCGAGCGCTGCATCAAGGCATTGTCAATCAACTTCACCGCGCGTTTCACGCCCAGCTCCCGGTGATACACCTCCAGCACCGTCCCCATACCGCCGGTTCCGATTACATTTAACGTTTCAAGCTTGCTTCCCAGATAGTATTCCAATGGCGGTTCCGGAATTGTTGAAGGCAGCGATACGCCCAACCCTTCTGTGGCAGCACGGTGTTTATCAAATTGAGCATTCATTGCAGTCGCGTTCACCTAACTGTCGATCTGATTGTCTTACCGACCGGGTTATAGTGAGCGTTGCAAATGACATTTTTGTGACAGGAAAATGAAAACCGAGTGAAAACGCCGGGGAGGAACGCGAACGATACTCATTCACCCATGTATCCGAGCGCTTCGAGCTGTTTTCGGGTTTGTGCGTCGATTTCGGCATCTTCCCGTTGATGTACTTTATTTTTCCGGTTGTCCTGTGTGGATACCTTCGATACCGACTGTGCATTCGATTTCAAAATTCCCTCCGGTACAAATCGCCCCATGTGCAGCCCGAGAAGATCATTCATCATCACCAGCGCCTCCGGATGCTCATCTGATAAATCTTCGGTCTCCAGGGGGTCGTTTTCCAAATCAAACAACGTGGTACGCAACCCGCGATAAATTAACTTGTATCGCGTCGTTCGCGCCGCCAGCTGTCCGTCCATGAATTCCGAAAAGCCCGCATTGGGCCAATTGGGCTCCACCCCCCCGAGTTGGGGCAGCAGACTCTCCCCCTGAACATCGTCGGGGGGCGCCACACCCAACAACTCACATACCGTCGGAAACACATCCACCAGCTCCACCTGTTGCGAAAAATGCACGGCGCCGTCGCTCGCAGTCGCGCCGGGAAGTCTGATAATCAGCGGCACATGGAGTAGTTCCTCGTACAACGTATGGCCATGCCCCACGCTGCCGTGCTCAAAAAACTCCTCACCGTGATCGGCCGTTACCACGATCACTGTATTTTCGAGGAGTCCCTGGGCTTCAAGCTCCCGATATACCTTTTCAATGTGCTCATCGTGATAGGTAATCTCGCCATCGTACAACGACTCCAGTCGAAATTTATCCCGTTCATTCAAACGCACCGCACCGGTCTTGATTTTTTCCAGCAACGTGGCGGTTTCGGTAGACCGAACCACACCGTTGTAGGGTTCGTTATCGTATAGCGCACGATACTTCGCCGGCGGAATGTACGGCACGTGGGGGTCAATAGTGTGCACGTACAGATAAAAGGGTTTGTCTTCTTTTCTCCGCTTCAACCAGGCCACTGCATCGTCCGCCACGAATTCCGCGCGATTGCGTTTTCCTTCTCGTACGTAATTGGTCCAGGTGTGCCAGCCCCGCTTGAAACCGAATTTATCTGATACATATCCGTTGGCAACAAATCCCGCGGTCTCGAACCCGAGTTGAGCGAAATGTTCCTGCATCATGGTCGCGGTTGAAGGAATTTTGTTTTTCTCGGTCTTGGTTTGATGGGTCGCGGAATACAAACCGGTCAACAAACTGGCAATCGACGGTTTGGTCCAATTCTCCTGTGCCCATGCACGATCGAACACCATCGATTCCTTAGAAAACTTGTCGAGAAATGGGGTTTGTACCCGCGTATCTGATTTGTAGACGGAAAGATGGTCCGCTCGCAGGGTATCAATCAATACCACCACCACATTGGTTGCCGCGCGTTTTCCGAGCGCCGCAGGTTCTTTTTTTTCAGGGACGTCCATCAACAGTCTTTCAAACAGCACCTCTCCCGCATCTACCAGAATGCGGAATGCACAAACATTTCCTTCACACACAGACAGCGGTACCCTGACTTGAGCGGCCTTTTTGTCCAAGTCAATTTTCGCCAGTTCCTTCTTTCGCAATCCGGCTCCACTCCCATCGACAACAAACCGTACGGTACCCGAGTTCGTCATGGCGCGGGCCTGCATATACAGTTCGCCCTCTTCGGGAACAGGCACATGGTACGTTAAATCGTCCCCTTTGCGCAGCAGCAGTGCCGATGCCACTCCGCCTTCACCGCCGCTCTGAACAGACGACACCGATGACGCAGCCTGCCCCTCAAACATGTTCTCGGGAATGACGCGAATATAGTCCACCGCCAGCCTGGCGATTTTGCCGTCCTCCCCGCGGGAACCATTTTCAAACCTCAACAGCAATTCGTTTGTCCCGTCTTTGAACGCTTTTTTCACATCGATGCTCACATGGGTAAAAAGTGTACCGAACTCGATCGGCCCGAGGCTCTCTCCGTTCAGATACAGTCTTCCCTTGGCTTTCGAACCGATACCCCGGGCCCGAATCACCAGTTTTCCGCTTCCCGCTTCAGATTCGCGCAATGAAAAAAAAACGCGCGCGGCTTTTCCCGACACATACGAAAAGCTGGTGCCGTCCGCCTCGAAATTCCCTCTCCATCCGGTTTTCCAATCGCCGATGGTGTACTTGTTTCGAGAAGGGGTACCGAAATCGAGCAGCAATCCGCCGGAGCGAATATGCGCCAGAGAAACACTCTTCGCAAAATCAAAAACGATACGGCGATTGGAACCGGCGGAAGTCGGTACAGTCGACGGTGGGCGTACCTGGGTGACCGCCGTCGGTGATGACCCATCGGCTTTGGGTTGCGCCGCCGGAGTGCCGGATTCCACCGGATGGTTTCCATTGCCGCTGTTCACACAGGCTGCCGACAGAAGCATCACACCAAACAACAAACAAAACACGTTATTTTTAAAAAGAGATAAAAACATACCGAAAGTAATACCCAATAATCCCTGGAACACCAAATAATCCGTCCGCCCCCCTGCTTTTCCCTCCATATTTTCCTTTTGTAACACCCTCCTTTTAAAGGGGGATTATTGGTGCTTTTGCCTAATTTTCTGTACATAAAAAAATGTAATGAATCATTAGGGATGGAGGTACCCCTTCGGGGTGAAATTGTGGAATAAAGGTTATCCGGTCGCCGAAACTATTCGGTTGTAAATTGAAGCAGTCCCATGTCACGGAAAGAACAGTAGCTGTCGTTGCCGATTACCAGATGGTCGAGCATTGAAATACCGAGTAACTCGCCCACCCGCCAGAGTCGCTGAGTGAGCGCAATATCTTCGGGGCTTGGCTGCGGGTCGCCGGAAGGATGATTGTGCAGCATGATGGTCCTGGCAGCGGCCTCCATAATCAGAGGTCGGTATACCTCCCGTGGAATCACCCGACATTCATCGACCGACCCCATGGCCACAATCACTTCGTGAATCACCTCGTTTTTGTTGTTCAACCCCACCACCAAAAACACCTCTTGCTTCAGCCTGCACAGCCGCGCGTGATACCGCCTGAAAATATCCCGACTGCACGTAAATCGATTGAACCCTTTTTCCACACTCCGGCGCTCAATCACCCGCGCCCCCAGTTCGACCGCAGCCAGCAATCTGGCCGCCTTGGCGTTTCCCATACCCCGCACCTGGCAGAGTCCGCCCAAGCCTTGAGCAGCCAGCCCGGTAACTCCGCCGATTTTGTCCAGCAAACGTTGCGCCAGTTGACAGGTATCCATTCCCTGTACACCCGTACCGAGCAGCACTGCCACTAGCTCCGCATCCCCTAGATAGGCCACTCCTTTTTCACGTAGTCGTTCCCGAGGTTTCTGGTTGATTCCTTGATTTATTCTCATTTCACGAGGTAGACGCAAACCGTGTGCCAAACAGCGCTTTCCCCGTTTCAACACCGCGCGTCCCCGGGAAATCTCCATCAAATAGAAAAAAATGAAAGAAGTGAAACAAACACGCCGGCCAATTCCTGTAGCTGGCCGACGACACGATTTGCGATAAACAGCTTTGGCGACTACGCCTTTGGAGAAGTCAATTCCTCCACCGCGCCGAGGAGTTCCTCAAAATCCACCGGCTTTTCAAACGTCCGCTGAGCGCCGAGTTCACGGGCAATTTCAAGATATGATTCCGGCCCCACCCGACCGCCGCCGGAAATGGCGATGATCTTGACCGCAGGAGATTTCGCGCGCAATTCCATCACCGTTTCGATGCCTTCTTTTTCGGGCATCACCAAATCGGTAATGACCAAATCGGTGCGCGCCTTATCAAATTTTGTAATGCCCTGGTTCCCGTCGTACGCAATATCCACTTCATACCCTTTGCGAGATAAAAACCGCTCCAGCATATTGCAAATCTGAACATCATCATCAATTACAAGAATGCGCGTCATTTTTCGAATTCTCCTTCGGCACATTTGAGCACGCCGGCAAGTATACCCGGAATGTGCTGCCCGCGCCAAGTTGACTCTCCACCTCTACCGCCCCGCCTGCGGCATTCACCATTCCAAAAACAATCGCCAGCCCCAATCCTGTGCCGCGACCGGCCTGTTTCGTGGTAAAAAAGGGCTCAAAAATCCGGGAAATGGTATTTTTGTCCATCCCGCATCCCTTATCCTGTATGGACACACAACCGTAATATCCCGTCTGCAGTTTTCCGCACTGTACGGTGCGGCTCTCTTCAATAAACCGCTGTTCCAATCGAACCGCAACGGTTCCGCCGTTCAAATCCATTGCCCCCACCGCATTCACCAGAATATTTGAAATTCCCTCTTCAAGCGTGTGCTGATGGGCGTATACCATCACCGGCGGCGCATCGTGCAGATTTGTGTCCACATCGATATTTTCCGGTGTCGGCATCCCGTGCAGCGCCTTGGCCACTGCATCATTCAAACTCACTGGAGACACCCCCTGCTTCCCACTGTGACTGAACGTCTGAATTTTTTTTATCAGGCGCACGGCGCGTTTATTTCCAAATTCAATTTCACCCAGAAACTCCCGCATCTCGTCACGGTCAATATCTTCATCTGATGCCATCTCCTTCAGCAGGCCGATATACCCGGACATGGCATACAGAATATTATTAAATTCGTGCGCGATGCCGCCGGCAATACTGCGCACAGATTCCATTTTTCTGGCATTCTGAATACCGTCTTCATTGGCCATCCGCTCCGTCACATCCTGCACCACACCGGAAATTCGATGCGTATTCGCATCGTGCTCCGCAGTTGGAAACGCCTCCAGCCAGCGCTCCATACCTGAATCGGACACTACCCGAAACGTATATCGCCGGGACGCCGGTGCCCGTTGGTATTCCTGCACAAACCACACGTCCTCCGGATGAATGTGTTTCGACATGAACAGCTGGTAATCCATCTCCCGATCGCCGTCTTCCAAACCGAGCAACTGACAGAACTGCGCAGAGAGGTAAATGGTATCCTTGTACCTATCGAGCGTCCAACTACCGAGTCTGGCGCTGGCACATGCCTGAAGAAGCGATATTGTCATTTCAGTTGCACCATCGGAATGAATCACTTGTTCTCTCCCGCACATCGTCTCTCTGACTGTGCCGTAAAGATTGCTGCCGCATACTGGTACAATCGGTTTTGCCACCGATTAGTTAAGCGCCCGGTTCGTTTTTTTCCCGAGGTTTATCGACTGCTCTCAACGACCGGAACCAACCGAAAATACAGTCATTTGTCTATCTTTACCCTTCTGCGACAGAACGGGTTCGGCCCGGAAATAATTGATTGTCTTTTTATTCAACGTTTCTTAGAGTCGGTCACAAATAATGTCGCAGGGGGGAATCGCATGGTCTGCCCCTGTCCGATGAATCCATGACCCAATTGCCGAAAGCGATATATATATGACGATACCCGACTGGAAATCCGCCGCTGATTTTGAAGATGTGATTTACGAGAAAGCCGATGGCATCGCAAAAGTGACCATCAACCGCCCGCAGGTTCGCAACGCCTTCCGACCCCTAACCGTGATGGAGCTGACCCGGGCGTTTGACGACGCACGCAATGACCCCGATATCGGCGTCGTTATTCTCACCGGGCAAGGAGAAAAAGCGTTCTGCTCCGGTGGAGATCAGAAGGTTCGAAAAGAAGCCGGCTACGAAGGCGCAGACGGCGTGCAGCGTCTGAATGTTCTCGATTTGCAGCGCCAAATCCGCACGCTACCCAAACCAGTGGTGGCCATGGTCGCCGGGTATGCTGTCGGCGGCGGCCATGTGCTGCATCTGATGTGTGATCTGACCATCGCCGCGGAGAATGCGGTATTCGGGCAAACCGGCCCCAAGGTGGGCTCTTTTGACGGCGGCTACGGCGCTTCGTATATGGCGCGCATCGTGGGGCAGAAGAAGGCACGTGAGATATGGTTCCTCTGCCGGCAATACAACGCGCAGCAGGCCCTCGACATGGGACTGGTGAACACGGTGGTTCCCTATGAACAGCTCGAAGCCGAAACCGTCATGTGGTGCAAAGAGATGCTTGCCAACAGTCCTATTGCGTTGCGGTGTCTGAAATCCGCACTCAACGCTGATTGTGACGGTCAGGCCGGGCTTCAGGAACTGGCCGGCAACGCCACCATGCTCTTTTATATGACCGAAGAGGGGCAGGAGGGCAAAAACGCCTTTCTCGAAAAACGCGCCCCGGATTTCAGCAAGTTCAAACGGCGACCATGAACGCTGTTTCGTCCCCATCTGCGCGACCGGGTGCGCTTCGCGTCTGGACAATGGCTATCCGACCCAAAACCCTGCCCGTGGGCGCGGCGCCTATTATTGTCGGGTGGAGTATCGCAGTATCGCATTCCGGCGCAGACACCGATCACCGTATCGGCGCGCTTTGCATGGTTACCGCGCTGCTGTTGCAGATTCTCTCCAACCTGGCCAATGACTATTTTGATTTCAAAAAAGGCAGCGATACCGAATCGCGACAGGGTCCGATGCGGGTCATGCAGCACCGGCTGGTCACCCCGACTCAAATGAAATGGGCATTGGGCCTCGTCACTGCCCTTGCCGCCGCGACCGGAACCGTGCTCATCGTTCATGGCGGACCAGTCTACGCAGTCATCGGAGGAGCCGCCATTCTAGCCGCTGTTGCATACACGGGAGGGCCGTTCCCGCTTGCGTATAACGGACTTGGCGATCTGTTTGTGTTTCTGTTTTTCGGTCTGGTTGCCGTGGTGGGTACCGCCCATCTGTGCACCGGTGAAATTCCTGTCTACAGTTGGCCGGCCGCCGGCGCCATGGGGCTGCTGGCAGTCAATTTGCTGGTGGTCAATAACGTTCGCGATGAGCCTGAAGATCGCCGAAACAAAAAAAAGACAATGGTTGCCCGTTTTGGAAAACCGTTGGGCGTAACCCAATACGCACTCGGCTTGTTTTTGGCATACGTGGGCGTTGGTATGGTCGCTTCATTCGCACAAAACAACTGGGTGTTTCTCACCGGAGCGGTCGCTCCCATCGGTATCATCAATCTGAAACGACTTCGCGTGCTGAATGGACAACGTCTCAACCCGGTGCTGGGGCAGACCGCTCTTTTCTGCTTTCTGTTCGGACTGGTCCTCAGCGGCTCACTGCTGCTGCCCCATTGGATTCACCCATGACGTCGTTCACCTGGCACATCCGTCGACGCACCCGGACCCCGGATTTTCCCGTTCAAAATGCAATGCGCCGATTTCCGTCATTGCAGGGGGTGTATCTTTATCTTCAGGATGAAAACGGCGTTCAATGCCTGGGAGAAGCCTCGCCGTTGCCGGGGTATTCGCCTGACACCCTTGACCACACCGAACAGGTGCTGAGCACTGCTGTCGCCCTCCTGAACAAACAGTGCCGCACCGACCACATGGAGTCACTCGAATCCATTGAAGCCGCGAGCGCAACCATCCCACACACCGCCCCGGCTGCTCGCTTCGCCCTGGAAACCGCATTGCTTGATCGGCTGGCAACGCTGCGCAATGTTCCCATTTGGCAGTTGTTTGTAAGTGACGCGAAACCGGTGGCGATAAATGGGTTGCTCAACTGCGATGCCGGCCCCGACAACATTGAACAATTGTTTCATCAGGGTGTTCGCGTGTTCAAGCTGAAAGTAGGCAGGCCCGGCAGACACGCCGACGAACTGAGATTGCTGTCTTTTCTGCGCGCCGGATACGGCGACAATGTGGAAATCCGATTAGATGCCAACGGTGGATTATCCCCCGAAAAAATGAATTCCCAGATGCGCGATTACAGCGAATTCACGCCGACATTCATTGAAGAGCCGACGCCGTATCCGAGCGCACCCGATGCGCCGATGTGGCCGATTGCGGCGGCCGCCGATGAATCGCTCATCAGTTCTGAAAACCGGGCGTTGCTGCTCGAAGATTCGAGATACACGGTTTGGGTGCTTAAACCGACACTACTGGGCGGATGGTTTGCGGTGCGGCGGCTCGCTGCCCTGGCCCGGGGCGCAGGTAAACGTATCATTGTTACCCATATATTCGAGTCGTTGCCCGCATTTCTGGCGCACATCCACTTGACAATTTCTCTCGGCGTCACTGATGCGTGCGGGCTGTACCCCCATGCCGGACTCGGTCCGTTCCGGAATCATACTGCCTGTAAATTGACCAACGGGCAGTTGGCCGTACCAACTGCAGTCGGTCTCGGCGTTTCATCCCGCGAACTAGAAAGCGACTGCGCGGGAGAACAGGTATGACACCGCCTTCCATCTTTCATGCCGCGCAAACCCACGATGATGCGCCGGCGCTGATTGTCGAGAATAAGGTCCTGACCTTTCGTCAACTGGCGAATCTGTGTAAAGCGCTGGTACCGCATCTCGCTGCGCTGCCTCCCGACCGGCCTGTGGCATTCACGGCCACGAACGACCTGACATCGATTCTACTTATCTACGCCGCTCTCGCTTCCGGCCGACCGTTTGTCCCCTTTCACCCCAGAGCGACGGCTACAGAGAGAGACGCGCTCACAAGACAGATGCCCATGCATGTGCTTTCCGGTTTAGAAATTGACAACTGGCTATCGTCTGATTCAACTGCATCAGTCCAATCCGTTGATACGCCCATATGCCCGGAAGGCCGCCACCCCGCATGCATTCTGTTCACCTCGGGCAGTGAAGGCGCACCCAAGGGTGTCGTACTTTCCTATCGCGCGTTTGAGGCATCGGCCGTAGCCAGTGCGGATCATCTGAAATGGTTACCGACCGACCGCTGGCTGTTGAATCTGCCCCTCAGCCATGTCGGGGGATTGTCCATTCTCACCCGATGTCTGATGGCCGGAAAATGTGTGGTTGTACATGAACGCTTTTTAGAAACGACAACCCTTGAGTCGATAGAAACACACGGTGTAACCATGGTTTCGCTGGTTCCCGCCATGCTGGAACGATTGATTGCCGCCGATGAAGAAAATCGCCTGAGCGGATTGCGGGTCATTTTATTGGGCGGTGCCGCGGCGTCACCTTCTCTTCGAAAGAAATGGTGTGACCGGGGCCTGAACGTATACGAAACCTACGGCATGACGGAATGCTGTTCCCAGGCGGCGACCAGTGTGACTCCGGTGACGAACGCAGTTATGGAGACGGGACTGATGCCTCTGTCAAATATGAAAATTCACATTTTGGATGCACAACAGAACACGCTGCCGCCCATGCAAACCGGACGAATCGCCCTCTGCGGCAGCTCGCTGATGACCGCATATGTGGGGTCGCCTCCACTTTCGGGACCGCTGGTAACCCAGGACATCGGATACCTCGACAACGCTCATTGTTTGCATATTGTCGGACGCGCAGACGATGTGCTCATCACCGGTGGAGAAAATGTTCACCCGGCAGAAATTGAACGCCTCCTGTGTTGCATGGACGGAGTTATCGAAGCGGTTGTGTTCGGAGTACCCCATGATACCTACGGCACGCAAATCGCTGCAGCCCTGTTCGTGGATTTTGAACTTTTTCACACCGAAGAGATGCAACACCACATTGCGCAATCCCTTGCCCCGTTTAAAAAACCGCGACTATTCTGTGTGTTCTCGAAAGAAGAAATACCGTTACTACACAACGGCAAAATCGACCGGTCAGCGGTGATTACCAACGCCACCCCACGCCTCTCGCCAGTACTGAAATAACCGGATCACTGGTTCATATGAAGAGCGGCGACAATCTCGGGGGGAACCTGTTTGAGGGGTTTGAACGTGGTTCGCGAAATGGCGGCGTGTACCGTCTGGGCGGTGCAGCAAAGAGAGTTGTTTGCCGCCTTGTGCACCGAATAGTGCACACTGTAGCTGGATGTGCCCTTCACCACCCGCTCCACGGCGACCACAATTTCATCACCGAACTTAAGCGGTCCCTTGAAATCCGCTTCGGTGTGGACCAGCGGCAGAATGTACTCTCCTGTTGCGATTGACGTGGGCAGATCAATCCCCTGTTTCATCATGAACTCAAAGTAGGCATCGTGACAGTACTCCAGAAATTTGGAAAAAAACACAATCCCCGCCGCATCAATATCTTGCAGCTTCACCATTCGATGTACGCGATACAAACTCATAGCCGAGTCATATCACCTTTTTTACCGCAGCCCAACATTTTGTATGCCCACGTTGTATGCCCGCGAATCGCTCAGGAATCGAGCGGATGGGTGAGCAGGTGTCGCTTCACATCCATTGTCCAGTCCGAATCCGGGTACTGTTCCACCATCTTTCGGGATTTTTCGCGTGCATCGGGGAAACGTCCCATCTCTATGAGACAGCGCACCGCAATCCAGGCACACTCCGAGGCCAACGGGGTATCCGCGAACAACTGTTCCCCCTGCAATGCCAGCGGTAGAATTTGACCCGGCTGCTTCGGCCATGTCTTTCGCAGATTGTCCATAAACCGCGCCTGTTCGATCACTTTCTGCGCGTCGTTCGAATCCACCCCATCATGACCATCCGTCGATAACCTCTTCGGGGCCGAGTCCGGTTCCCGCGCCGGCATGGGCGACGCTGAATTTTTCTGTTCCGGAGGAACACTTTTCGACGCTACCGTCGAACTGCTCTGCTCATCGGCTGTTCGGCCCGCCATGCCCAGCCACAGGGTACCGACGCACGCAACGATGACGCCGCTCAACACCAAAAAAATCATTCTTTTTTTATTCTCTGGAGACATCCTGTTTTTTCCTCTTCAAACACATCTCAATTGAAGCTCGGCAATTCGTCGCGCGTAATGGTATACGGGCTGTCATAAGTGCGCTGAATATCAGAGATGGGGTTGTCTCTCAGCCAGGTATCACACCACGTACTGAACAGCACCCAGGGCGCTTCGTTGTTATTGAACATCGCCGCAGGGTCGGGAATGATGCCGGTTTTATGTAGTGACAGCGGCAGCGTGCTGCTGCCCACCGCACTTACGGTATTGTCGTACATGCCGCCGAACGGTTGGCCGCTGCCGTACGTATCTGACCCTGCGAAATCGACTTTATCCAACCCCGGGAAGTATGAAGAATTGGGAGACCCGCTGAACGGCATCATCCAAATCACATTGTTAATACCGCGATTGCTGAAATATTCGAACGCGATATCCCACAATTGTCTGAACTGGTCTCCGGTACCCTTACTCCACCAAAACCATCCGTTCGGTTGCGTTTCGTGAAACAGTGCCAATATGATGGGAGCGCCGGATGCTGCGATTTGCTCACACTTAGACGCCGCGTGATCCAACCGATCGATGAATCCGTTATATTCGTTTGTTCCTTCCGTAATCACCGCGTTCATATCAGTGCTTGACATTGAGGATTCATAGCTGTCAGCGCCATTGGGAATTCCCATATGGTACCGTATCATCGACAACCCTCCCTGCTGCCAATACGACACGGCCTGTTCCACCGCATCGTTGTACAGAAAGTCGCCCCCGATAATCGCGGGGTATTTTCCGGTGGCCGAATTGATGTATTCAATATCTCCCGGGTTACTCCAACTGCAATCCTGTGCCCCTGAAATCGTATGGTTTCCCTTCATTTCATGAAGATAGCAAAGCACATTGCGCACCGCTTCGGTGGAATTCGGATTCACCGGCAAAACGCCGCAATCCGAATCTGAATCAGAGTCCGCATCTGTATCTGCATCCGTATCGCTATCCGTGTCCGCATCCGTGTCCGCATCCGTGTCCGCATCCGTATCCGAATCCGTATCGCTGTCCGTATCTGCATCTGTGTCCGCATCGGTATCGGAATCCGTATCGGAATCTGTATCCCCGTCTCCGGAACCGGTGCATACGCCGCAGCTTTCCATGCAGAATCCGATCATCCAGACTTCTCCGCATTTTCCCCACGAGACCTGTTCCGCACAGGTATATTGGTCATCCGGAGGAATATCCGTACATTCGGTATCCGTATCAGAATCACTGTCGGCATCGCTGTCGCTATCCGTATCACTATCGGTATCGGCATCGCTATCGCTGTCACTATCTGCATCGCTGTCGCTATCGGTATCGGAGTCACTGTCTGTATCACTGTCACTGTCCGTATCGCTGTCCGTGTCGGAATCGGTATCTGAATCCGTGTCGCCATCGCTGTCGCTATCGGTGTCACTATCCGTATCGCTATCACTATCGGTATCGGTATCAGAATCACTGTCACCATCTGTATCACTGTCCCCATCACTAAATTCCGAATCCAAATCATTGGATTCGCTTTCAGAACAGCCGGCAAACATGCTTACCCAAATAAAAACGAAACCGATTAAAAAACTTAAGAATTTCATTTCTCTTCCTTTCGGCGCAAGGGGAACCCCTTTTTGATTTCGCCTCCAGTACCCAAAAAATGAAAAACAGACCAAAAAAATGAGAGCTAAAAAATAATTTGCAGCGACACCGAACAATCCATCATCACGCTGCCGATTGAAGCCACCACCGCATCGTCAATTTCAATATTGGTTTTGGGTGTGACCAACGCGACTCCAGTTGTCATGACACCATAAAACAAGCTTGAAATCCTCATGCGCAAACCCGTTTCCACCCCAATCTGAAATGCATCTGAGTTGTCTGACTGCGCCGGCCGTGTGGCGTCGTGATTGTCTCCCTGCACAACGATGTGAAGCCATCCGCCGAATACGCCGAACTGCGGCTGCAGCTTCATTTTCGAGCGAAACCGAATTCCGCCCAATACTCGAACATTGACAACATGAAGACTCACTGAATGCCCCGCCGCGGAAATCGGATTGCCGAAAAATCCCATGCGTACACTCAGTTCTGTGAAAAGGAGTCGCTTGAAATATATTGTGCCCAGTAAAGAAGGACCGGCGCGATACGCATTGACGTTAAACGGGATAACGGTTCCAAAGCCGACGCCGATTCCCCAGCGGGGAGAGGGAACCGTATCGTTTTGAGGCGACGTTTGTCTATTTTCTCTGTGAACTTCAATCGTGGGCACATGCAACGACGAGTCGCGAAATTGCGCTTCTTCACTTTGAATCAATTCCATCACGCGCAGCGCTGCCACAATCGGAGCTTCCTGAGTCTAAGTGTCAAGGTGTCGAAGAACCACGGTTCGCGGCAGTTGCACACCGGTGTAAAAACGAACCTCGATGGTCGCTTCCTGCGTTTGCGGGTTTTTGACCGCACGCACATCCGCCCTGAATGTTCTCCCAGATTTGAACGTGTCACCGGTTTCATTTCGCCAATGATCCGCCAGATGCACCACAAAACTGACTTTTTCCAGTTCCCGCTGAAGTGCCTTTTCAACATCCGGCCACCGACGTGAGTCACAACCTGCTTCACATTCAGCTGTCCCTGAAACAATCGTCACCGTTCGATTGGAGTCGTCAGCGTATGACAACACCGCGAACAACGTTGCCAGCAATCCGACAGTCAGTCCGAATATTTGTTTACTATTTATCGAATTCACTTTTCAAGCAACTGCCGGGCACGAGAATTGTACAACCCGCTCGGATACTTCTGAATATATCGTTCCGCCGCATGTCGCGCTTCCACTCGTTTCCCTGTTCTATCATACAAAATCATCAATCGATTATACGCTTCCTGTTCCATGGAACCCGACGCGGATTCACTGAGGTATGTTTCAAACCACCTGGCCGCCTGAAGGTTCAACGGCGCTTCGGCCATCATTGATTGGCCAATGAGATACGCGGCAACCTTCGCTTTGGGCGATGTCGGAAATCGTTTCCGTATGCTTGTGAGAACTTGATTCTGAATCGCATAATCTCCCAAATGACGCGTGATTTCAGCCAAGGCCCAAAGCTCCGACAAAGAAGCGCTCACCCTGATTTTATCGATACCGCGTTTCTTGGCCATCTGCATGGCCACTTCGAAATTTTCTTCGTGATAATATTTTTTCCAACTCCAGTTTTCATCCCGCACCACTTTTTCATTCGACTTGTCCAACTCAATAGAACCGCCGGAGTGAGAATCGTCAGACGCCAACAGTTGCGACGATTCTGTGAAAACAGCTGACACATCCGACTTCTTCATGCCGTCTTCACCTGCCGATGTCGCAACCGGCACATTGTCTACCTTCGATCTGGTCAACTTACCCAGAGATACCGTTCCCCGGTCGCCATTGACTACGACGATATTCCCCTTCGGCACGTGAATGCCGTGACTCGATAGATGCCCGCCCTGAACAAAAACCAAGCCTCTGGTCACCTGAACCGATACTTCATTCTGCTTCTCGTTCCAGTCTACCGAAAAAACGGTACCCAGTACAACGACTTGATAGGGCCCCACCGAAATTTTCCACTGGGTTTTTCCGTTGCCGTGAATATCTGCGGTGAGACTTCCTCTGGCCAATTCAATGTTCACTGCCTCTTTCGAATGCTCAACCACCCGAACCGCGCTTTCTCGTTGGAGATGAATTTCACTTCCCTGATCAAATCGAATTACCGCGGCATCAAACGCGTTCGCTGAGATCCAATCGCCCGCTTCACCCGCTTTCGCCGTTCCGTTCACATGAAAAATAAGCTGTTCATTATTGCTTCCCGCCATCCACACGCCCACCAATCCGATTACAAGCACAGCCGCCGCTGCCGCCGGAACAAATCCGTTCTTGAATTTGCGCTTGCGACGAGCCGACAGCGCTTCCACCATCAGTTGCGCATGCCGCTCCATGGTGGCATCATCGTCGCAGGTACCCAGGCCCTGACGTACCGTGGTTGCCATTTGCTCATATTCTTGTTCACTAAACGGCATTTCGATGACCTCCAAGGTTCAACATCAGCAACAAATCTTTTTCTGCCAATCGTTCAAACGCGGATTTGGCACGCTGCACCCGTCTCTTCACCGTAGACACGGACAACCCACTCACCTTGGCAATTTGCTCCCAGGAATGTCTCTCCAAATATCTCAATATAAAAACCATTCGGTCCTGAGCGTTCATACGGTCCAATACCTTATAAAACCGCATGGTGGCAATTGACACCGAGCCGGACGGCGCGCCGGACAGATTCTGAATATCAACATCAACCACAGATAGCCGCCGCCTTTTCTTTCGCTGCCGCAATTCTTTGCGTACCACCCGAAAAATCACGCTGTCCACCCAGGCACTCAGTTTTTCCGGGTCTCGAATATTCCCGATAGATTCTATAATGTTCACAAAGACGGTCTGCACAATATCATCGTGCTCGGAATCCGCGCCCAAAAGGCTCCACACCAACCGACTGATACGTTGTCCATATCGACGGTGAAATTCAAGGGCGGCATCCGGATGTCCCGCATCTATGGCGCCAATCAATTCGAGATTGGTGTACTCTCGTGTTTTTCCAAATAGCAGGGTGCGCAACGGTATCTCTCTTCAGCCTGATAGCTTCGTTCGAATCTCTCCGGCCCAGTACCCATTTTTTTAAAAACGGACCATTTTTTTTCAATGAAGTAAATTTTTCCGCAAAAAAAGAACGCTGGGGTTCAACGCATTTGATGTTAGAATAGCGTCAGACCCATTGCAACAATACATTTTTTGGGAGCACAAAGCTTGGAATCGTCCGTACCAACCCTTCTCTTCTGTTCAGCAGTTCTGATTTTCGGATGTGGTGAAACTTCCATTTCACCGTACGGCGAGCCGTATGAATCGCCGGATTCCAGCACCGATACAATGGACATTGACACCAGCGATTCATCTCAATCCACCGATAGTAACAGTAGCTTGTCCATCAAGCGCATCCCGTTCGTGGTTCCCAGCGGCTCTGACATCGACTACCTGTTTATCCCGCCGGAATCCAACAGCATCGGCGCCCAGGGCCTCTGGTATCATTCATCAGATAACGAAACTACGCTGAACATATCTGAAACCAACAGCACCATATGCGCAGACGGAGAACTGAGCGTCAGCGACTCCTATACCCCATGGGCCGCAATCGGCATTTCTCTCTGCTATGCCGGCGCTCAGGACGACAACGCATACGAAATGTACACCGCTTCGGAATGCCCGTTTGTTGCGAATTTCGACAGCATCCTTGTGGGCATTTCTTTCGAATTGACAACCGATATCCCGAATGCGCCGCTGTTTGCCTATTTTCTGGGCAATGATGATATCACGTATTTCGAATTCACGTTGAACGAAACCGGCCGAATAGACCTATTCTTCGACAACGCCGCCCTCCACGACAATGCCGACGGGCTCCACCTGGAAGAGCTTCGCCTGGCGCAGTTTCAGGTGAACAACGAACTCGATTCCAACCAATCTTTTCACTATTGCATCTCGAACGTGGAGCTGTTGATCGTATCAGATTGAAAGAGGAATCAAGGATTGTTTCCGATTGTTTCTGCTGCCCAACGACTCAGTCGTCGCATGGAAGCAGCGCCAATTTCTTCATCCAGAAAGACATTACATCGGCCGGAATCCGGTGTGAAAAATACGTTCCCATCCCGGGTTTTCCCGAGACCTATTTCATGCACCGTATAAGTGCTAAAAGTGACAATGTTGGGTTCATATGAAATCCTTTTAAAATTCCTGTCGACACACTTTTTTAGTCGGGAGGCTGGGAATTTTGTAAAATAGGTATCAAGAAAAATAAGATATAGTTTATAAAAATTTTCATTTTTCATTAGTGAGTAACACCGATTGCGTCGCCTTTGTTTTGAAAATTGATGACATAGTCGGTGGACATCAGATCATCGACAATCTCCACCAGGCATTGAATCTCCCTACGGTACAATATATATCGGCACCAAACTTTCTTCTTAAATCTAATCGGTGACGTCCCGGTTGTCTTCACAGTTGTCAGCATATAGAATTTAATTCGTAATATATGGCGATTAAATGATTGATTAACAGCATAATTCGCCTTATATTACGAACAAAAGGAGTGGTAATGCAAATTGACAACTATATCACGCCGGCAGCGGTGCTTCAGGAATTGGGCAGGCGGGTGGAATGGCGCCGTCGGGAAATCGGAATAACCCAGCAGGAATTGGCTTCCAGATGCGGGGTAGGTAAACGGACAGTGGAAAGGATTGAGGCTGGCCATGATACCCAGGTATCAACGTTGATAAAGGTAATGCAGTCAATGGGGCTTGGCGACAGACTCGAAGGGCTTTTTCCAAAGGCGGAACGTTCGCCGATGATGGCCCTTGAAAAATCCAATTCATTACCGAGGCGCATCAGAAAGCAGACAACCGGGAAGCAGGGCTGGAAATGGGGCGATGAAGAATGACGACTATCGCTGAAGTGAAAATGTGGGGCACCACTATAGGTGCGGTGATGATGAAGGACGGGTGGCAGACGGCACGGTTTCAATACGATGCTCGATTTACCCAAAGTGGCATTTCGCCATCACCGCTTATGATGCCAACGGGCAACATGGTGTATGAATTTCCAACACTTTCGAAACAAAGTTTCTATGGATTGCCGGGCATGCTGGCGGACTCACTGCCCGATACGTTTGGCAACGCGTTGATTGACGCCTGGCTGGCGCGACAGGGACGTTCGCCATCGTCATTTAACGCAGTGGAGCGTTTGTGCTATACCGGAGCCCGCGGTATGGGGGCGCTGGAATACGCCCCCGCCACTGGACCTGTGTCGAGTGGAGAAGCCGCATTGTCTGTGGCACATCTAGTTGAATTGGCGAACGCGATTTTGTCCCACCGGGATGAGTTGAATACATCATTTGCTGCCGAACCATCTCTGGCCATTGGAGACATATTAAAGGTGGGAACTTCCGCTGGTGGGGCCAGAGCCAAAGCAGTTATTGCCTGGAATCCGACAACCGGCAAAGTGCGCAGCGGCCAAACCACCCTTGCAACAGGGTTCGAGCACTGGCTGCTGAAGTTCGATGGTATTTCCAATAACCGTGACAGAGATCTGGCCGATCCGCAGGGATATGGCGCTATCGAGTATGCGTACTACAAAATGGCGTGCGATTGCGGCATTGAAATGAGTGAATGCCGGTTGCTGGAAGAAGGGGGACGGCGGCATTTTATGACCCGACGATTTGATCGCGTGAAGAACAGCAAGCGCCACATGCAGACGCTGGGTGCATTGGCCCATATGGATTTCAATCAGGCAGGCGCCCACGCCTATGAGCAGGCAATGGATGTATCGCGGAGACTGGGGCTGACTGCGGCGGCGACGTCGCAGTTATTCAGGCGGATGGTATTCAACGTTGTGGCCCGAAATCAGGATGATCACGTAAAAAATATTGCATTTCTAATGGACCGGTCAGGCCAATGGTCACTGGCGCCTGCGTACGATATGACATACAGCTATTACCCAGAGGGCAGGTGGACCGCCCAACATCAGATGACCGTGAATGGCAAACGTGATCACTTTTCACGATCTGATTTTGAGGCGTGCGGCGATGTCGCACGACTAAAGCGGGGAGAAGCGAAACGCGTGCTCGAAGAGGTGCTGCGGACTGTAACAAACTGGCGGGATTATGCCGACGACGCAGGCGTGAACATTCAACAGCGCGATGCAATATACAAATCATTGCGTCTCGACTTCTGAACCGCATCGCAGAGAACGCCCGCGGCAAATTACGCCGCGGTGTGAATCTGTGCGCCGCGAATCCAGATTTCTCCGTTTTCGGATATATTTTCACAACGGGGGAGTGCAGGTTCCGATACAACAGGCGCGGGCTGAACCGTTACTTGAGCCGGTTGAATTTCAGCGTCTGACCGGGGCGGAGAACAAGCGCAAATAACCACCAACATCGCTAAGAGGAAAAAGGGACTGAAACTCTGATTTTTCCGCCGAAAATCGTTCACGTGCCAACCATAGACACAAAATGTCGACAGTGCCGTCAGATTTTTTAATTTTTCCTATTTATTCGCGAGTAAAGTGCGTACCAAACGGAAACCATCTGCTAAAGTGCGATCATCAGCGCCACTTTCAGACTGCCATGCAACCTGCATAAGGCAGGCATGTTTGCGATAGCTACCGCCCTGTTGTCCTCGCCTTGCTGTTGTTGGTATTTTAACTCCCATTGGATCAACAAGAGGGCCGTTAACACCTTCATTGATCGCCAAACTGAATCCTGTAACCACATAATCGATCCACTCATTTGCATTTCCAAGTATATCGTATAGCCCCCATCTATTGGGATATTTTTGAGATACGTCATGAATTGAGCCGGCATTTTCAGAAGAACGATACCACGCAATTGGTTCTAATGTAGATTCTATCTGGAAGTCATTGGAGTTAAGTACATTCTTGAAGTCGCCATTATACGTTGCGGTGGATGTTCCGGCTCTTGCGGCGTATTCCCACTCGGCTGTGGTAGGCAGGCGATAGCCCGGGCAGGCATACCAGTCATCGTATTTATGCGGGTCATCAGTGCACATGAAAACATCGATTGAAACATCGTCCACATCACAGTGATCATCGCCCTCCGGACAGCCCGAGCCGATGGTTCCGGTACAGCTGGAGAGGTCATAGCAGGTGTCGAATCCTTCATTTTCAGAAAGTGCGTTGGCATATGCCATGGTTTCGTACCAATTAATGTAGACAACGGGTTTGTTCGAACCGACATCCTGACTGTTGATTCCATCGACAACAGGGTTTTGAAATCCCGCTGCTTCCCACTGGGCCTGGGTGACTTCTGTCTGTTGAATGACAAATGAACGAGTCAATGTGACTTGTACTTGAGTTTCTGTGTTTGCGCCGCGACAGAGTTGATCCGGAGGGGAGCCCCAAATGTAGCAGCCTGCGGGAATTTCGCACCACCCGTCTGTACAGTTTTCAACAACTTTGGGGTGAGGGCATTCACTTTGCGGGTCGGTGTCGAAGTATCTTATATCAGACGAATCGGTTTCATCTGAACTGTTTTGATTGTTTATCGTATCCGTCGCAGAGTCATCCTCTGAAACAGCAGCCTTTTTAGAACAACCGAAACAAAGGTGCGCCAGTTGAATCAGTACTATTAGCGTAAAAAATGGTTTCATTTATTCCTTGAAAATTCATTCTGCATATTGGGATATGCTGAGTGATGTAGAAAATAACTCCAGTACGTTTACAATAGTGTTCGCACTAAACGAAATCCGCTATATGATGTACGATCATTAGACAAATGTTCTGTATTAGTTGTGGCGGAAGTACGACAAGGACTATGGTAGTAGCTACCTCCTCTCGTAGAACGCCTCAAAACCGCTTCATCTCTGCTTCCGATCGGGTCTATCAGCGGGCCATCAATTCCTTCATTTGTGGCAAGACTGAAACCCGTGAAAACATAGTCAATCCATTCATCCGCGTTACCGAGAACGTCGTATAGTCCCCATCTGTTTGGTTGTTTTTGAGCCACGTCATGCAACGAACCGGCATTCTCAGTTGAACGGTACCATGCAATAGGATCCAATGAAGGTTCAATCATGAATTCAAAGTACTCAAGGGATTCATCAAAGTCGCCATTATACGTCGCGGTGGAAGTTCCGGCTCTTGCGGCGTATTCCCACTCGGCTGTGGTAGGTAGGCGATAGCCCGGGCAGCTGTACCAGTCGTCGTATTTGTGCGGGTCTTCAGTGCACATAAAAACTGTTTGCTGGTCGTCGTCGTCACAGTGATCGTCACCTTCCGAGCAGCCCGAGCCGATGGTGCCGGTACAGCTGGAGAGGTTATAGCAGGTGTCGAATCCTTCGTTTTCAGAAAGTGCGTTGGCATATGCCATGGTTTCGTACCAGTTTATATATGCTACCGGCTTGTCTGCACCGACATCGTCATTTCCGTTTTCACCGTTTACTACCGGGTTTGGAAACCCGACTGACCCCCACTGGGATTGCGTTACTTCGGTTTGTTGAATGACAAATGTTCGTGTCAATGTGACTTGCACTTGTGTTTCTGTGTTTGCGCCGCGACAGAGTTGATCCGGAGGGGAGCCCCAAATGTAACAGCCTGCGGGGATTTCGCACCACCCGTCTGTACAGTTTTCAACAACCTTGGGGTGAGGGCATTCACTTTGCGGGTCGGTGTCGAAGTACCTTATATCAGACGAATCGGTTTCATCTGAACTGTTTTGATTGTCTGTTACATCCGACCCGGAATCATCATCTGATACTTCTGTCTTCTTTGAGCAACCAACCATTCCCATTTGAAAGATAGGTATCAAGAAAATTAGGATATAGTGTATAAAAATTTTCATCAGTGATTTACTCCGGTTGCGTCGCCTTTGTTTTGGAAATTGAGCACATAATCATTTGTCATCAGATCATCGACAGTGTCTACCAGTGTTCCCCATTGTCCTTCTGTTCCGGCGGTATGATAGTCGTCGTAATTGGTATCCCATATTGCACTGATTGCGGCAATATCCATGTTATAGCTGCCCAACGTCCACAGCTCCCAGAAAAATTGTGACCAGTCTCCCATGATACCTTTGTTGGGCATGTTTTCTTCGCAGAAACTTTCCATCCATCGTTCCCGACTGAGCATGTTGTATTGTATCGGTGGAGTGGAATCCCATATCGCAAAGATGTATACCAGTTTGTAGGTATTATTCCATATCGCCATGTATCCATTTGAACTGGAGCGGTCATTCAGAAGAGCGGCTGCATAAAAATTCGCCCAGCCTTCACCGGCCGCTGTTTGTACATCCATTCTCGCTCTGAAACAAAAACCAGGAGCGGTTGCAGGGTCGCCAGTATTTCGAATACAATTGCATGGGCTTTCTTCAGTATATGTCGGCCATCGGGGACTATAATCAATAGTGTCATGACCTCCCACACCTCCCACTCCTTGAGCTTGCCGATGACCCATTTCATGGGCGACAACAAATTTGTATCTGGCATGATCATAATGACTACTGTCGGAAGTAACATAATCTGTATTAATGCAGATGAAATTTTCATGGGCCCAAGTCCCACCGTCGACGGCACAATTGGGATTATCATCGGTTGAAATGTATGTAACGGAAGCACTTGGCCAGTTTCTACTGGAATAATAATTTAACGCCAGACCTGCCAGTTGCGCCAGATTGGTTCTGGAGTTCCATGCGGTGTAGGTGGCGTTTACATTTGATGTCGAAGCGATTCCGCCGATAAGTATCGTTTTACTTTTGTATGCTGGAGAGGGGGCGAATTCCTCTGCGTTGATATATATATTACGTCCATTTCGATAACGTGTGTACCATATGTTAAATTCATAGGAGGTGTCTGTTTCAGTCAATAGCGCAGGAGTGCACCCGTCCGCGTCCAGATAACCTTCAAAATGGTATGGCTCCCCGGTGATACGGATTCTGGCCTGGGCAAACTTCGCCGGCGTGTATTCATATGTGTCTTGCGCAGTGAAAGTATCTTCTCCGTATCCGCCATCGATAAATTTAGTAGGCCATTTTGCACACCATTTTCTGTAAGAGGTGTCGGCAAAGATGGAGGTACAGAAGACGGTTGTGAATAGTGTAAAAAACACTCCAATTTTTTGAGCGGTTGTCATAATTCTGCCTCCTCGTCCGTATAGCGCGGGTCATATTCCTGTTCGTCCAATACGGTTCCCACCACATATCCTTCATCGTCAAGAATCTGCATACCAATGCTTTCGGACGTTATTTCTTCAACAGTACCATCAGACTTTTTGATTTTTCCCAAATATGAAGTTTTTTTGACATCATATCCGAGGGGTCTCAGTTTGCCTTTGTGCTCTCGTAGAAAGTATTCTTCGTTAAAGATTTTAATTTCATCTTCGTTTTCTCCTGAGAGGTAGTAATAGTGCTCCGATGAAAATGTACCGGTAAACTCTTTTTCGTTTGTTTCTTTGTATTGAACGCTCGCCTCGATTTGCGAAATAACGGATGCGCTTTCGAACGGCAAATTTTTCACTGGGAAAGCCCATGTTTGAGTTTTTCCCGCCTTCAACGTCTTTTGAGACAGGACAATTTCTTCTGAAAATGCCAGAAGACCTACTGCTGATATTTTTGCGCGGACAATTAAATCCACTTCGCAGGTGTTGGTAGCAGAAATGGTAAGAGTGCTTATTGTTTCATTTTCTTTGTTTTTGATTTCGTCTATCGTGACTCGCACCGGGGATGTCGGCCCACCATAGACATCGGACAAAGCATTGGAAGATAAATCTGTCGGGGTGATTTCTTCTGCAAGATATTTTTCAGAAGTGAGGCGTTGGGATGCAATGTTTTCAGTATCACAACCAGCGACTATGACAGCGGTTACAAAAATTATTTCAATATATTTTTTCATATTTTTGTTCCTCCACGAGTTGGTTTGAAAAAAAAATTTTTCGAAATACTGCGTTAGTTCCTGCGTTAATTCCGGGGCGGACTGCGCTGTTTTGAAAAATGCCAACTGAATTGGAAAAGAATGAATCTCGGAAATCCTGAAAATGCGAACTCGTCAAATAATACGAATTTACTGCGTACTAGAAAAGGGTAGACTGTTCCTTTGCTAAAAGAAGAGAAGAGAAGAGAAGAGAAGAGAAGAGATAACGCGCGAGCGAATACAACATCATTGCGTTGGCTGAAAATAAACATTTAGTCTCCATGGTTGGCACAGATATATAATAGATTTTCCAACTTGTCCATCGTTACATGTTCAAATGGCGATTTTGTTTTATAATCTGCTTCCTCCCGATGGCCGCGCATGAAGTCCTAAAAAAATGGTGCAAAGTTGTTATATTTCTTTCGCCCAATGACAAGGTGACTATGAAATCTCATAGCTCCGTAGAACCTTGCTATTGCTCTGAAATCGACGAGGATTGTTGCCGCTTATTTTTACTCAGTCATCACATGAGAGCAGCGCCAACTCCTGCATTTGCAGAGGCACGTCACATCGGCCGGAATCCAGTGTGAGAAATGCTTTGTCACGGCGAATGTCGTGCACCTGGTAATTGCATTGTTCATAGCCGCAATTTTCGGTTAGCGGCGCCCCGACAAATGTGTTTTTTCGCACCATCGCCGCGGGAACACCACAGGTGGAAGTCGTTGAAACCAGCAATGCCGAAGGCGCTGCACCCACTGTCGTTGCCTGCAAACGAATCTCCGAAACACGTGTACGCGAAAGCCGCACATCCCGCATCGGCAATTCGTGACAACCGTCTTCCAGCGGCTGGTATGGAATTGTATTCGCCGGAAGCCGCCAGACGCCCGCTGCTTTCCACGATTGTCCTCGCCGTTTCAGACTGCCGCCGCTCACCCTCGTCAATAACTGCAGCATCTGTGTTTTTCCGAGTCGACCGAATGCCGAAAAACGCCCGGTCACCGTCGTTGATACCCGGTCATCAACCAATGAAACACGCAGAGTGTCGAGCAACGTCCGAAGATCCACCAGATACAATTCCCATTCTACTTCCATATCGGGGGTTTGAGTCGCTTCGACATCGGTCAGTTCTTGGGAAAATTGGTCTGGAAGCAATACCCATGTTTGGTGCAACTGAATCGCACGCATCCCCGCCGCTGCCGCCAATGTATTCATCGCGGATTCTGTATCTTTTTGCGGCAGATGCACAAACAGCGGTTTCGATGTGCCGCCGAACACCACAATCGGCATGTTGAAAACGCGCGCGACAAAATACGCCGCGGCGTGAATCTGTGCGCCGCGAATCCAAATTTCTCCGCTGGCAGGTATATTTTCACAGTGGGGGTTGGTCTGTACAGGCACAACAGGGGCGGGCTGAACCGTTGACTCGTTCGGTTCAAATTCAGTGCCTGTCCCCGATGGAGAACAGGCGCACATCACAACCAACATCGCTGCCCACCCTCGCCACTGCAAGAGGAAAAAGGGACTGAAACTCTGATTTTTCGGCCGAAAATCGTTCACGTGCCAACCATAGACACAAAATGTCGAAGTGCCATCTGATTTTTGCAATTTCTTTTCAAATCGGCTGTGATATATAGCTGCCATGCTCGACGGAAAATCCATCGCAGTGGTGGTTCCCGCCTACAATGAATCACTGCTGCTGAAAAAAACCATTTCGTCCATTCCGGACTATGTGGATTACATCTGTATTGTGAATGATGCCAGCACAGACGAAACCGCGAAGGTAATTGAACAGATGCACCACCCCAAAATCAACCTGATATCTCACGGGCAGAACCAGGGGGTGGGCGCTGCCATCATTTCGGGATACCGCCGCTGCATGCAGTTGCAGGCCGATGTGATCGCCGTCATGGCCGGTGATGCTCAGATGGATCCCCACGACTTACATGCCATCGTATCACCGGTGGTTTCCGATCTGGCCGATTACTGCAAAGGCGACAGGCTGTCGTGGAAGGGCGTGTTCAAGGTGATGCCGCTGCTGCGCTTTTTCGGCAATCACGCCTTGTCCCTGCTGACACGAATCACCTCCGGATATCTGGAGGTTCGGGATTCCCAGTGCGGATATACCGCCATTTCCAGACACGCGCTGACCAGACTACGGCTGGAACGCATATATGCCCGCTATGGGTTTCCGAACGATATTCTGGCCCACCTGTTCACCATCAACGCACGGCTTTCGCAGGTTACCGTTCGACCCATTTACGCCACCGAAAAATCAGGAATTTCTCTGTACACAGCGTTTATCCGAGTTCCACTGGTGCTGCTTCGTTCGTATGTGTTTCGATTGAAACACCGACCCGCCAAAGTCAAATCGCTTTCCCCCACTTCGATTGAACGTGCCTGAGCGCCGTTTAAAAATCGGTTTTGTCACCACCAGCTTTCCGCGTTTCGTCGGCGACTTCGCAGGGAATTTTGTCTTCCACATGACTGAGGGGTTCGCCGCGCGGGGCTATCTCATTGATGTGGTCGTTCCAAATCCGCCGCCCGGCCAATCCACCACCTGGGAAAACCGCGATGCCTGGCCCGACTGGCTGCGCATTCACCCGGTTACCTATATGCGACCCAAACCACTGCAACAGCTCTTCTTCACGGCCGGCACACCCGAAAATCTCAGCCGCGCCCCGTGGAAACACATGCTGGTTCTCCCCGCCGCACTCTGCCTATGGAACACCGTCGAGTCCTTGGCGCCGAACTGGTCTGCGGTCGTCTCCCACTGGCTGCTTCCCAGCGCGCTGATCGCTCCCCGTGTTCCGCACATTCACTTGCCCCACCTGGCCATCGCCCATTCCGGAGATGTGCATCTGCTGAAACAGATACCGGGGCGTTCCGTTGTTGCCGCCGCTATTGCCAGACGATCAAGCGCCGTCGGTTTTATCAGCAACCAGTTGCGAACCGAATTCGCCGCGATGCTTCCTTCATCCCACCCCTATGTGCATAAGCTTCACGTCACGCCCATGGGAATTTCTCAAATGTCCACCGCCGCCACTCCGAAAGAGACGCAACGTTCAGGCAGCGAAGTATCGCCGCCCACATTTACAGTGTTGTACGTGGGTCGACTAACCGCCATCAAGGGCGTATTGAAACTCATCGAAGCCGCGCACGACGACAGCTTTCGACTGGTCATCGCGGGAGAGGGAGAGCAGGAATCTGCGCTGCGGCAGGCGTGTGTGCAACATGGCGCGAATGCGATTTTTTACGGACGGGTTTCACCCGAAGAACGGAACGCGTTGATGCAGACGGCGGATGTGCTGGTTGTTCCGTCGGTGGAGTTGCCAAACGGCCGCCACGAGGGCATTCCCATGGTCATCCCGGAGGCAATGGCAGCAGGGCTCCCGGTCGTTGCTTCTCGAACAGGCGGCATCGAGGAACTCATCGTTGACAGAGAGAACGGACTTCTCGTTCCGCCGGGGGACAGCGAATCGCTGCGCCGAGCCATCGCCGAGCTTCGGAATTCCACGTCATTGTCACAGCGACTGCGAACCTGGGCAAGCCAAACGGCAACCGAACGACTTTGGTCGAAATTAATTCCCAGATACGAACAATTGCTGTTTAATAGATAATAGTGTCTATGAGGTGTTGACGGAATGCGCATTCATTATTAAGACATGCACACGGAATTTTTTAGCTTTTCCACTGAAAGCGAGTATTTCAAATGAACGAAAAAGCAAGACTGTTAGACAAACGCGTAATTGAACGAAATCTCAACAAAGGGCTCGTCACCCAAACGGAAGTTGACGAGTACCTTTCCAATCTACCGGACATGGAATCCAAGTCTGAGCTTCTCGTGCTGGACACTGATGACAGCGATGATAACGATAAAAACGAAGATAACGACGCTGCGCAGGGATTCAATTTTGAGTCAAACGAAAAGCAGGGTCCTAAAAACGTGTACGACTTTTAAGGCAAGGAGCACCCGATGAGCTGCAAGTGCAATACCGAACAACGCCCCGCTGAGTCAGACGATTCTGATCCCGAGTTTCCGATTGATTTCAATACGTTTATTTTGTCCCTCAGCTCATCCGCGGCATTCCATCTGGGATTGACCCCCCATCCCGAAAAAAACAATTGCTGTACCAACCTGCCGATGGCTCAGCAAACCATCGATATTCTTCACCTACTGCAGGAAAAGACCAAAAACAACCTCACAGGGGAAGAAGAGCGTCTGCTGGAAGACATTATCGACAATCTTCAGCGAAAGTACGACTCCATCAGGAAACAATGCGGCTGTCTCTGACAACCACCTTGTTATTCCTGCTGTTTCTCGCTTGTGCGTGTCGTCCGCTCCCCAAAGAGGAACCGACGCCTGAGCCGGCATTGGGTCCTCCGTCAGAAGCGGCATCAGACGTTAAAATTATTTATCCCAACGTTCCCGGTTCGTTCGTTTCCACCACCAAAAAAGTGAAACCGTCGGTAGTGAATATCTTCACCGCCCAGGTGGTTCAAGACAGGCGACACGGGTTTTCCATGTTTGAAGATCTCTTCGGGCGCCCCCATAAAGAACGCATTCAGCGGTCGCTCGGGTCCGGATTCATCATCGATGCGCAGGGATACATTTTTACCAACTACCACGTCATTCGAGGTGCACAGCAAATTCTGGTTCAACTCGAAGACAAGCGCCAGGTGCCGGCCACACCGGTAGGCATTGAGCCCGGAATCGATGCGGCGCTGCTTCACATTGATGCCGACAAGCTTCAACCCGCCACCATGGGCAATTCCGATCAGCTCGAAGTGGGCGAATGGGTGATGGCCATCGGAAACCCGTTTGGACTCTCCCATACCGTCACCGCCGGCATCGTCAGCGCCAAAGGGCGCAGTTGGCAGGATCTGGGCGCCCAGCCGGGAACAGGCGGAGGATACCAGAATTTCATACAGACCGATGCTTCCATCAACCCCGGAAATTCCGGCGGCCCGCTTGTGAACGTGGCAGGAGAAGTCATGGGCATGAATACGGCGATTACGGCCGAGGGCCAGGGCATCGGATTCGCGGTTCCCATCAACATGCTGAAAACCATTCTTCCTCAACTGAAGCGCTCCGGTCGGGTGCTTCCCGCATGGCTGGGAATCGGCATACGCGATATGGACGAGCGCGTTTCTCAGATAACCGGCGCATCCAACGGCGTTGTGGTCACAGAACTGTTTCAGGAGGGGCCGGCCTACGAGTCGGGACTGCGCGTCGGCGATGTTGTGGTTCAATTCAATGACACCGAAGTCAGAGACTCTTCCATGCTGGCTTGGATGACCGCAACCGCCGGAATCGGAAACAAAGTAAAACTAAACATTATTCGAGAGCGAAAAACCCTTCAACTCGAAGTTGAAGTGCAGGCCAAACCCTACTCAGACTAAGACTTTCGAAAAATCAACCGGCTTTGGCAAGGAGTGATTCACGCAACTGCGCCCGGCTGCGCTTCAGTCTGGACTTCACAGCATCCACACTCATGTTGTACCGCTCCGCCAATGACACAATCGGCTCTTCGTGCATGTCATGGTCAAGCAACAGGCTGCGATTCGGCTCCCCCAACTGTTCCACTTCATCGAGAACCTGGTGAAAGCTCTGCGCCATCATCAACGACCACTCCTGACTGGGATCATCCGCTTTAAACGCGGAATCCCCGCCCCCCGCATCAAAAGATGCGTTGATATTGGGGTCGTTTTTCTTGCCGCGTCGCAATCTCGAACACGAAGTCACGACAATCCTGCGCAACCATGGTTCGATAGGCGCTTCGCCTCGATACGTATCCAACTTGGAAAACGCAGTCAGCATCGCCTCCTGAAATGCATCTTTTCCCAAAGTATCATCCCGACAATAGGCCACTGCAAAATCTGAAAGTCGTTGAGAGAAACAGTTGGCGATCTGAATGAACAGACTGTCGTCCGGTGTACTGGTACGGATGATTTCCGCAAAATCCGGACACCGGGATCTCCCTTCCTTTTTAGTTTGATATTCTATTTTTTGTTTATCGTCGTTCATGGGCACAACGTAATTCATCTGTTCCGACCTGTCTACGGCATGGCTGCAAAATTACGTGTCTTTTACCCAGGGTTTCCGGGATTAAAAGAACAAAAATGTACTTTTATAAAATATAAAATTACATTTTTGTCCTTTTTAAAAATATATAAACATTTTTGTAGTACGCGTTTGCAGTAGGAACAAAACTGTGCTAGCAAGTCTTTCACTATGCCTGAATCAAATTTTACACAAGAACAATATCACGCCCTCCATGTTATCGCTGCAGACCTGGCGAAGCCCGGTCCATTTGATCCGGCGCTGCAGACCACGCTGAATCAAATGCACGATTTTCTCGGTGTGGAGCGTGGAATGGTCACCATCTTTCGACGAGATATTGACCAAATCCATACCATTGCCGGAAATCAGATGACCGAAGAGGCCACCGAAAAAGCACGCTACCGCCCCGGAGAGGGCATTGTCGGGCGCGTATTTCGCTCCGGTCAACCGATTGTGGTTCCCCGCATGGATCAGGAACCGCTATTTTTAAACCGCTCGGGCACCCGTGACGACATTGATCTGTCAAATCTGTCGTTCATCTGTGTTCCCATTTCCTTTGGCCAGGAAATTGTAGGCACCTTGTCGGCCGACTTTCATGACCGCAACGCAGACATGCTGCAGTCCGACCTGCGGCTACTGGAATCCATTGCCAACCTCATCGCTTCGCGTGTGGAGCGTCGGCGAATTATGGAAGAAAACAAGCGTCTGAAAGATCCTGAAGCGCTGGATTCTCATCACAGCATTATCGGATCCTCAGATGCAATCAAATATGTTCGTCAGCTGATTGCCCAGGTGGCCGATTCCCGCACTTCGGTATTGCTGACTGGTGAAACCGGTACCGGTAAAGGACTGGTGGCTCGAGCCATTCACCGCATGAGCCCTCGAAAAGACCAACCGTTTGTTCACCTGAACTGCGGCGCCATTCCCGAACACCTGATTGAAAGCGAACTCTTCGGCCACGAAAAAGGCGCCTTCACAGGTGCGGTCGCCACACGGGAAGGGCGTTTTGAAGCCGCGAAGAACGGAACCATTTTTCTCGATGAAATCAACTCCCTGCCCGCTCAGGCGCAGGTGAAACTGCTGAAGGTGATTCAGGATCGCGAATTCGAGCGGGTGGGATCCAGCAAGACCACCCATACCAACGCGCGCATCATCACCGCGACGAACAAAGATCTGGAATCCGAAGTGGAATCGGGCGCCTTTCGTGCAGACCTTTTCTATCGACTGAACGTATTTCCCATTCTGATTCCGCCGCTTCGAAATCGCGGCGCCGACATCGTGCTGCTGACCGATCATTTTATCAATCGCTATGCCGAAGAAATGGGAAAAACCGTGGAACGAATCGACACCCCGGCCATCGATCTGTTCATGTCGTACCACTGGCCCGGAAATGTGCGCGAACTGGAAAACGCAGTGGAACGTGCGGTGCTGCTGTCCGAGGCGGGCGTCATTACCTCCCGGTGCCTGCCGCCGTCGCTACAGATGAAATCCATGGAGGATCGCAGTGAAAAAAGGGGCCGGCTCGAACAACTGGTTGCGGTGTACGAGATGGGGCTCATCAAAGATGCCCTGAAGGATGCCGAAGGCAATCAGACCAAAGCGGCGGAATTTCTGGAAACCACCAAGCGAATCATCCAGTACAAGATTAAAAAGTACAAAATCAACTATCGACAGTACCGAAAAAGCGCGACCTTCGAGTAAATTCCGCTACTTTCTTCCGATTCTTTTTTCCGCCGCAAACTCACACCCTTTATTCATTAAATAGATTATTGTAGGAATTATGACACGCCAAACGACGTCATCGACTCTATAAGACATTGGAATGAAAATTGGGCCCGATGGTTACAATATAAACGAGGCTGTGAAAGGGAGACGACAGACATGGGAATTTTAAACTGGCTTGGACTTACCGGTGACTGCGAAAAGGAACCGGTTGAACTGAACGACAAAAACTTTATCGCCGAGGTAAGAAAATCGCCGATTCCGGTGATTGTGGATGTGTGGTCCAACGGTTGTGCGCCCTGTGTTCAACTTGCGCCCACCATCAAACGCCTGGCATGCAAGTACGAAGGCAAAGTAAAAGTTGCGCATCTCAACATTCACAATGGGATGAAGTCCGCCCAGAAACTGGGGGTTCGCGGAACGCCCACGGTGCTGTTCTTCAAAAACGGCAACGTGGTGGAGCGAGTAGTGGGCGTTCGCGGGCAGCACTATTTCGAGGAGGTCATTGAAACCGAACTGTTGGACGATGCGACAGATGAAAAATCGGAGAAAAGTGCATGAACAGCATTCGAGCAAAATGGGGAGCGTTGACTCCCAAACAAAAACGAACCATAAAACGAAGCATCGGCATCGTCCTGGGCGCAACAGCAGGATTCACCTATTACGCCACGGTCGGATGCGCCAGCGGCGGGTGCCCCATAACTTCCAACCCTTGGATTTCCACCGGTTGGGGTGCGCTCATCGGATTAACCGCAACCTACTGACACCGGGAGACCACCATGAATGAATTGATTTTATACGGAATTATACTCGGCGTCTGGTTTGTGCTGCAGCTTTGGGTTTTCCCAAAATTGGGAATTCCAACTTGTATGTCCGGAGCATGCGGTGTACCGGCGCCCTCAAAAAAAAAATCTGAGCCCCAAGGCAAGTACGAAGGCGCAGTGGACCTGATCAATAAAAAGGAATAAATCGTGTCATTTGACCTTCTCACCATATTCGGCGCCGGAATGCTCACATTCCTGACCCCTTGTGTGCTTCCGCTCATCCCCATATATCTGGCGGCATTGACCGGCGGCAGCGTGGTCGGACTATCGGGAAAAGAACGTGGCCGACTGCTGATTCGCGCGGTCTTGTTTTCGTTCGGCTTCGTTCTGGTGTTCACCGCCATGGGATTCGGCGCGTCATCCATCGGGTCGTTCTTAAGCAGCAATAAAACATTGATGCAGGGAGTCGGCGCAGTCATCGTGCTGGTGTTCGCACTGAAATTTCTGGGATTCATCAAGATCCCGTTTCTGGACAGAGTGGTAAAAGCGGACGACACAAAAATGAGCACGCGCTTCGGTGCCATCAACGCGTTCATCATGGGTATCGTGTTCGCCGCAGGCTGGTCCCCCTGTGTAGGCCCGGTGCTCGGCTCCATCCTTACCTACACCGCATCCGCTGCGGCCAGTCCCACCGAAGGCGCCATGTATCTTTCGGTGTACGGGATAGGCTTTGCGATTCCTCTCATTGCCACTGCGGCTTTTGCTGAAGCGGGAATGAAACTGATTGGCAGACTGTCGGCCCACCTGCCCAAAATTGAAAAGGGAATCGGTATCGTATTGCTGTTTATCGCCGGAATGCTGGTGTTCGACACGGTTCAGGCCCTTTCCTACAGCACGCCGCCTGCCGCCGAAACGACTGTCGCTTCCGATAGTGAGATATCAAACCGCACGAACCTAAAAAGACTGCCGACCATGGTAGAGCTGTACAAAGAGGACTGCACGGTTTGTCAGAAAATGAAACCCACAGTGGAAGCGATTACCAACCAATGTGATGAAAAAGGCGTGCATGTGAAAACCATCGACATTGGAAAACCAGAAAACCGCCATCTGATTCGGCAGTATAATCTGGTGGGGGTTCCCACGTTTGTTTTTCTGGACGAAAAAGGCAATGAAGCATCGCGCCTTGTGGGTGAACAGACCGAGGCCGCGCTCAAACAAACCATCTCAGTTATTCGTGGAGAACCCTGCCCCGGAGTGGCGCTACTTTCCCCCGCTGAATTCGAAACCACTCAGCAGGCAGAAATGAACTGCAATATCTGAGGAAAACGTAAGCAGGAAACCGGCTCGCCCTACTTCGAACGGATTGTTCTATAACTGGTTGACTGCCACAGTGACATCCACTCCACTACCGAAAAACTCTACAATGACCGATTCAGGGTACAATACGCCCGTGATAACCTGAGCCCCCGCCCAGTTCCCCGTAAAGGTTCCACTGCCGCTTGCCGTACTCGACACCCACTCATAATCAAACGGGAAACCCGACCCGTCTGAAATCTGCATGTTAAATCCTGTCACCCACGAATATCCCGAAACAATTTCATAGCATCCGGAACTTGAAACCGTCGACCTGTTGCCATCACCGATACCGAGTGTTTCTGTCGGCGTGCAAACATCGGTGTCGCTGTCGGTGTCACTGTCCGTATCCGCATCGGTGTCGCTGTCGGTGTCACTGTCCGTATCCGCATCGGTGTCGCTGTCGGTGTCACTATCCGTATCTGCATCCGTATCGCTGTCGGTGTCACTGTCCGTATCTGCATCCGTATCGCTGTCGGTGTCACTATCCGTATCTGCATCCGTATCGCTATCGGTGTCCGCATCGGTATCGCTGTCGGTGTCACTATCCGTATCTGTGTCGCTATCCGTATCGCTATCGCTGTCCGTGTCGGTATCAGTGTCCGTGTCAGAGTCGGTATCACTGTCCGTGTCTGAATCGGTATCGCTATCTGTGTCTGTGTCTGAGTCGGTATCGCTGTCCGTATCTGAATCCGTATCTGAATCCGTGTCTGAGTCCGTGTCTGAATCCGTGTCTGAATCCGTATCTGAATCCGTGTCTGAGTCCGTGTCTGAGTCCGTATCACTGTCGGTATCAGAATCGGTATCCCCATCCGAGTCCGAATCGCCGTCCGCATCAGAATCGGTATCCGAGTCTGAATCCGAGTCTGAATCCGAGTCACCGTCTGAGTCTGAATCACCGTCCGCATCCGTGTCCGAATCCGTGTCGCTATCCGCGTCCAGATCTTCAAATCCCGACGGGTTTATCTGGTTGGCTTCCGTGCACGAAAACAAGCCCAACACTAAAAGCAACAGTAAAAATCGGTTCTGAATATTCATAATGACTCC
>JAFGXQ010000086.1 GCA_016936575.1 Deltaproteobacteria bacterium | reverse complement strand
GATACGGACAGCGACAGCGATAGCGATACGGATACGGATACGGATACGGATACGGACAGCGATAGTGATACCGATACGGATACAGACAGCGATAGCGATACCGATACGGATACGGATACGGATAGCGATACGGATACAGACAGCGATAGCGATACAGATACGGACACTGATAGTGACAGCGATACCGATACCGGTACCGAAACGGATGACTGCATTGACAATGAATGTCAGAATGGAAGCAATTGTATTGATGGGGACGGCACATATTCGTGCGGGTGTGTGGGTAGCTGGACCGGTGACAGATGTGACCGCGTAATCAGTTGTTCAGGCCAGCCCAACTTCACATTGTGCCAGCGGGTGACCAGTAACGATCGCGACTACGATATTTGTATCGATGAAATATGCCAGTCGCCCGGATGCGGATCGTTGACATGCAATGTCCCCGGCCCCCATGTGCCGTTGACCGATACCAACCAGCTGAGTTGTTACAGTGTCGATACCGAAATCACCTGTCCGTCGGAAGGTGAAGATTATAACGGACAGGATGCCCAATATGGATGGGATTTGGAAACTCATACAGAGCCCAGATACAGCCGACTTACTTCTGTGACAAACGAACCGGTGGTGTTCGATACGCTCACCCAGCTCTACTGGCAGGGATGTGCCAAGGGTCAAACCGGTGATGATTGTGACGGCGGTGGTACAACCAATACCTACTGGGCGGATGCGTTGAGTTATTGCGATGAGTTGGATTGGGGCGGGCGTACCGATTGGCGGGTTCCAGATGAATACGAGTTGCTGTCGCTGGCGGATATGAGTCAGTACAGCCCGGCGCTGGATTTTGAAGCATTCCCAAACGCCCCGGACAATTACTACTATTGGGGAACATCCACCGTGGCGTACGACACGACGCGTGTGTGGTGTATGTATATTCCGACAGGAGATGTCAGCGTAAGTTTGAAAGAGGAATACATGAATCGATGGGTGCGTTGTGTGGCAGGCGCACCTACGCCGCAGCAGCTGGAACGATACACAGACAGCGACGTTACCGTAGATGTCGATAGTGATACCGAAGTTCATCGGTTGATTGCAGACCAGTCCACCGGTTTGATATGGCAGGGGTGCCTGGCCGGGCAAACCGGCAGTGATTGTTCTGTTGGAAGTGCGTCCAAAACCTATTATTGGCAGGATTCGCTTTCGTACTGCGATACCCTCGAGTGGGCCAATTATAGCGACTGGCGATTGCCCAACGCAAAAGAATTGTTTTCAATTATCGTCAGTTGGCAAGGCGATCCCGCGCTTGATACCGATGTGTTTTTGGGTATTCCAACCACGGGTCTTATGTGGTCTTCGACAACGCGACTGGCTGATTTTGGGGTGAGCACCGCATTCTATGTGCCGACGAACAACGGTGGGCTGAGTGCATACGGCAAGGAGAACAGCGCGGGATATGTTCGGTGTGTACGGTAGTACGGCTGAACCTGTTGACGTGGAAAAATGATTTAAAAGAGACCTCTGGAAACGATTGAAAGGAAACGTGAATGAGCCGCCTTCTATTTCCCGTAGTATGGATGATGATTTGCTGCGTCAGCATCGGCGCGTGGGCAAAATCGAATGACGCGCAAGCGAAGAAGTTTTTTGTTGAAGGTACCACATTGTACAATGACGGAAAGTTCCACGACGCGGCAGAACAGTTCAGACGTGCGTATGAAATGAAACCCAGCTGGAAGCTGTGGTTCAATATCGGGCAGGCCGAGGCAGCTGCAAAACAATACGGTTTGGCGCTAGAAGCGTTTGAGAAATATCTCGCCCAAGGCGGCGATGAGGTAAGCAAAGAGCGTTTTGATGAAGTGATTGACGAGATGAAGCGCCTTCGACAGTTGGTGGGAAACCTGGAAATTGAAGGCGCACCCAAAGGAGCGGTGATTCGGATAAATGATATGGAACGAGGGGTGTTGCCTCTGGCCACTGCATTGCGTGTTTCGATGGGCGTTCAACACCGTGTCGAGATTTTATTCAACAACAAGATAATTCACTCTCAGACGTTGTCGGTGGGAAGCACCGCAACCGCAACGATTATGGTGGGCAATCAGGCATTGGCCGATAGAGACGAAGAATTATCAGGTTTCGGCACCGGCGAAGGCAGTGAGTTGACCTCTTCCGGCGAACGAGTGTTGGTTGTTTCGGACAGTAATTCACAGGACAGCGCATCACAAACATCGGAGCCGTCTGATTCATCGAAGTCGGCTGCCGAGAAAAATCGGTTGCGCTCTTTAAAAATATTCTTCTTTTCGTCTCTTGGCCTTGCGGTGGTGAGCGGCGGGCTCGCTATCGGGTTCTGGAGTGCGGCGGGAAACAAAGAAGAAGAACTGACGTCTATGGAAACACAATATCGCGAAGATCAGATCACTTTTGATGATTACACCACTCGATACAACAGCACGTTAAATTCGATGAATCGGTTTGACGGACTGTCGACCGCGATGCTGATCACTTCCGGGGTGTGTATCACTACCAGTACCGTCGCATTGATTCTTTTGCTGAAAAATAAAAAGCAGCGGTCGACTGCCTTTCTGTTAAGTCCGACGGGCATTGCATTCCACTTTTAATCTGGGACAGGTTCGAAATGCGGTTGTCACGGGATGGTCTGAATGTCGGTGACAACGTTCTGACTTTGCAGGAATGACAATCTATTTTGCGGGGCAGAATTCGAAGCCGCAACTGAAGTCTTCGAGGTTGCCGCCGATGGACATCAGGCACGACTCGCCGTTGCCGCAGTCGTCGTTCGTGATGCAGCCGTCCGTGGGAAAGTGACAATAAAACCCGGAGAACGCCTGGGGCAAGCTGTAACAGGTGCTGATGCTGGGCGCACATACGCCGCTGTTTGAGCCGTTGCTGCAGTCGATGTCGGTGAGGCATTCGGCGAAGATGCATTTATTTCTGGGCAGGTTCCACGCACCGGCGGGTACACACATATAATATTCGTCGCAGTCGCTGTTATCCTGGCATTCATCGGCGACGCAGGTGTTGTACTGAAAACTCACGCCCATAGAGTAGTCCACCATGTAGCATCCCTCCTCGTCGTCGCAATCTTCTGTAGTGGTGCATTCGTCCATACCCGGGCTGACCGACGACGTGTCGGTTTCCTCAATCGGGGTAACGCAGGTGCGCCAGTTTGATGCGGGGTTGAAGTTATAGTCTTTAGGGGTAGATGCAGATTTCAATTTTTTATTATTTGAAGGAAATCCATTTGCAATTTCTGTTGATCCGCGACTACAGATTTTCCCATGGGCTAGCAACAGTGGGCGGGAGGATGCTACTGATGGAGATTCCGTTTTTTTTACCACTGCCGTTGGCATTATTTGGTTGCCGTTACTTTTTGATGTGTATCATTCTGAGCGTGTCACTATGACAATAGGTGCCAAGGGCGGGATGTTGATTGGCGTAAAGTATGCTGACATGAATGGCGATGGTCACAAACATGCTGAAGACGTCGGAATGGCATGGTTGGCAGGTGCCTCTATCGGGTGGAAGTTGAAGCAGTCTGAAAAATGGAGAATATTGCCCGAAATGGCCGCAATGTATGACTTTGAAAACAAGGCAGTACATTTTGCTATCTTGATTGGGTGGGCTCGAGTTTTTCACTAAACAATTTGAGTGGGCTGGATTAGCTGAAAAGGTACTTAAGTAGAATACAGGAGACAGCTTGTTGTCTTGTTGCATTCTGGCGAAACAGGATGGCGTGTCATTTTGTGAAAAATTCGGCGGTTTTTATTTGGACCCGATATAGCCATGCGTCCGATGATAAGTAAGTTTCCGGTAAGCGTGCACCAGCCTAAAAAAGTTCAGAAAATTTGGGTTTCCAAATTCGCATTGAAGTTCCATGGCATCCAG
>JAFGXQ010000085.1 GCA_016936575.1 Deltaproteobacteria bacterium | reverse complement strand
TAGAAGAACGAACAGTTGCGCGAAGGTCTCGACTGATTTCCCATCGGGCACATAGTTTCTCTGAGGCGGAACTTTGGGATTTGCAGTACTGGCAGTCTCTTACACCGGAAGAACGCCTCTCCGCCCATGTCGCCATTCTGCGCGATGTGGAATTGGTAAAGGGCCGTTCCACCTCTAGAGAGGATAGCGATGGACACCGTTAGTGATTTTGAGGATTTATTGCTGCTTTTCCACGAACACAATGTTCGCTATTTAATTATCGGTGGGCTCGCTTTCGTGTTTCATGCGAAGCCCAGATATACAAAAGATATGGATATTTGGGTGGATTTTTCGGAGCAGAACCTCATGTGTGCCAATGCCGCACTGGATGCTTTCGGTGCTCCGGAATTGCTTAGTTCAAACGATCCTTCAGAAGTATTGCAGCTGGGAATCGCCCCGAATCGTCTCGATTTCTTTTTACGGGTAGAGGGAATGAATTTTGAGGATGCCTGGGAAACACGTGTATCGAGTCGGTATGGTGAAGCCCCGGCAAACTGGATTGGGATTGACGCGTTGTTACAGATCAAAAGCGGCATCGATAAGCCGAAACACCAGGAAGACGCACGCGTGTTAAGACAGGTGCTTGAGATGAAGCAGAAATAGTCCCCGCCTGGTAAACAAAATTTTCAAAACTCACACAGTTGCCATTCACCGTTGAGGGCGAAGCAGTAGGACTGCAGGGCGGATTCATTGATGCCTTCGACGGTGTAGTAGAATTCGGTGGCGGTTTCGATGTCGTTGGTTTCGGTGTCGGTCCAGAGAAACTCACATTTGCCGAGGCAGTCTTCCTGGATGGGGCAGCCGCCGATGTACAGGATGTCGCAAATTTCAGTGAGTGTGGCAAAACTGTAGGGCCAGTCGGTGGAGCAGGTGGCGTAGTCGGTGTAGTCGTGACGGCAGCCGAGGTCGGCGTCAGGGTCAATGGTGGTGTCTGAATCGGAATCGAGGTGAATGATTTCAGCGCCTGTGTCGCTGGTAGGCATAGGTTCTGAATCGGTATGGGAGTCTGTGTCATCGGTAGCAGTATCGTTGTTGTTTGTATGCACCGGTGTGACGGGATCGATGGGGTTGTCGGCGTCTGTCGACCCTGCAGCAGTCTCTCTGCATACTCCGGATACGCACATGGCACCCCCTGTACAATCCATAGAGGAATCGCATTCGGGTTCTTTGCATCCTGTAAGCAGTGCGACAGCAAATAGTGCACTGATATATTTCGCGAATAAATTTGCAGACATCTTTGCTCCCTCCGGGTTGTGATGATTATATCTGGAAAAAACGAAAATATGCAAGAACATCGGCTATCAGATGTACACGTCGATCAGGCTGCCGATGCCGGGAGGAGAGACCATCTGAGCGGGTGGCGGGGCAACATTGCCCGAGGACTGAATCAGCTCAACCGCGGCTTCTCCCTGCTGTTCAATCATGTCCTTCTGCTTTTTCATCATCGCAACATCGATTGCGGCTCCTGTTAATTCGGGACTAATTCCATTCAAGGTGCACCTCCTTCGGTTCGGCCTCATTAGTCTTATCGGTTGAATGGGCCGATACTTGAGAAAAAAATAAATATGGAAATTCTGTTAAAAATTTGACTCCCGATAAAAAAACATCGTAAATGTGGAAAACAAGGAATCTGGTGATAAAGATGAGAAAAATCAGAACACCTTTCAATCAAGCGGCGCAATCGTCGGAGGCGCGATATCCGTCGCCGACCGTTTCTCCGATGACTGACAGCGCGGATTTTTCAGTACTGTTGGTTGACGATTCATTTGTTTCATTGCGGGGGATGGCCCGGGTGCTGAAAAATCACTGGGAAACCGACGTCGCATCTGATGCGGAAGAAGCGTTGTACATGATTAAGCGCAACCGATATACGGTGGTTATCTCTGATTGTGACATGCCGGGCAAAGATGGTATCTGGCTGCTCGAACAGACGGCTCAGGTGGCTCCACAGACGATTCGTATTCTCACCAGCTGCGGGGAGCGCGACCGATTCTCAGAACACATTACATCCGGCCTGGTGCAGTGTTTTCTCAAAAAGCCGGTCTCTCCCGAACAACTCAGTGAACTGCTTGCTCATTTCGTTATATAATTTAATGCAAAATTCGGCTGGCGTTAATATCGATTGTATGAAAAAAATCGATATTCACGGCGCGGTGTAACCAACTGAAATTATGTTGTATTTTTAATCGAGCAGAAGTTTTTATGCAATATATGGAAAATAAAACGAATTTTTTTTGTGCCTGCACACGGGTTCATGCTATACATCGGAGCAGTATCACGTTCCAAATTTGTTTTGGGGGGAATCATGGCACATTCTGCATTGACATCCAAAGTGGTTCATATCGCGTCCACTCGGCGCGCAAGCAAAAAGAAAATACTTTTAGTGGACGATGACGGAACCGTCCTGCGCTCTCTGCGTCGTTTTTTAACCGTCCACTATCACGTAGAGACCGCCGCCAACGCGGAGATGGCCGCAGTACGATTGGCGGAAGGCGATTTTGAAGCAATCGTCACCGATTTTGACATGCCCATTTATAACGGTATCTGGCTGCTGGGACAGGTGGCAGCCAAGTATCCGCAAATGAACCGCGTGATGATTTCGGCAAATGATCCGGCATTGTTTGCGCCGCATATTCAATCCGGTTTAATTCAGCACTACCATATCAAACCGATTTCATTCGAAGGCATCGTAGAGTCGATTGAGAATTAGTGTTCCTTTATCTGAACCCTTTCCTGGTTTTTGTGCACAGCTGAAATAGACGTGGATTCAACCAGAAATCGGAATTTCGTTGCCGATTTGATGCGTATTTTCTTTACGACAGCTGAATGCATTGAAAAATTCCCCGAGTTCATATATGGGAGTTTTTCCTTGCCGACAAAATGGACAACAATGACGAAGAATGAACTGTGAAATGATATCTCGAGATGAAAAATTGGCGGACTATTTCGGTGTGACGACAGCGATGGTGCCGCTGCTTGATGAGCTTCTTCGCGACCTTTACGCGCTTGGCAGTTTTCCTCACGATATCGTTGATCAGATGCGATGCGTTGATATCGATTACAGCTCCAGGATACTGGATGTCGGATGCGGAAAAGGTGCCGTGTCAATCGCGGTGGCACAGCGGTTTCAGTGCAGGGTTTTGGGATTGGATTTTTTTGAATCGTTTATTGAATATGCGCGAATGAGTGCGCTGAAGGCATCAGTCAGACATTTATGTACGTTTATTCAGGCCGACGTGCACACCGATTTGTCTGATCAGGAACCGTTCGACATGGCCGTATTCGCTTCTGTCGGACCCATTTTCGGCACGCATGTTGATACTCTGCGTCGCCTGAAAACGGCGGTTCGCCCCGGTGGCTACGTACTGTTGGATGACGCATACCGAACGGACGATGCGCCGATTGGTGTGCCCGGATACGAGTCGTGTGCCGGCTATGACGAAACCATTCTGCAGCTGACGCGCGATGGGAACCGTATCGTTTCCGAGCGAGTGTATCCCCCGGCGGCCATACAACAGATGAATCAACGGTATTGTCAACGGATATGTGAACGTGCGGAAGCGCTGAAAAAAGCGTATCCAAATCTGAGCGATGAAATCGATGATTTTGTTGCACGGGAGGCCGAGGAAAACCGCGTTCTGGAAAATCATATGGCCTGCGCCACGTGGATTGTACAGCTCGGCGACGGGGAACAGTCAGGTTGAGAACGGACCGGGGAGGGCGTCAATTATCCAGCCGGTGCCTTCTATCAGCTCCAATTTGAATTGGCGGCCACCTTTGCAGCGTACGTGAAAGCCGCGTTTTACCGGGGCATCGGTTGCTTCTCCCGTCGAAATATACAACGTTTCACATTCGATGATGAGGTATTCCTGCGATTCGAACACAATCATTCGAGGGCGTTGCGCGTTTCGGTGTCCATCATAGGTGAGGACCTGGTTGGGAGTCGGATTAGGAGATGAGTTCATAAAATTTTTCTTTTGAACGTTGTTCCACAATATCGTGCAGGCTGTCTCCGTGGGAATCCATGGTGACCACACCGGTAAAATGACGTACCTCCAGTTTCCAGAAGGCTTCGGGGTCGCCCAGCTCTTTACGTTTATATCCTTTATGAACATAAATAATGGATTTCGCAATCACGCTGGCCGCACCGCCGGTGGCATGAACATACACCGCACCGTATTCTTTCATTGCTTGTAGCGTGGTCGGCCCCATACCACCTTTGCCGATAATGATGCGCGGTCGATAATGGGCAATCACCTCGTGTTCGTACGGTTCCTCGCGAATTGATGTGGTCGGTCCGGCGGACACCGCGATGATTTCCCCGTTCTCTTCTTTGATGACCGGTCCGCAGTGGTAGATGGCTTTGTCGCGAATCAGGTCATCCACGAATCGGGGCCATTTTTCCAACATGTATTTGTGAGCGGCATCTCGGGCGGTGACCATCTCGCCGAAAATCGCAACATCGTCGCCGATTCGCAGCTTTCTGATTTCTGTTTCGCTGATGGGAAGTTGTATTTTTTTCATCGCCTATCCCTTGCAATTCGGTGTGTTGCATTCCTGAGAGGAAGGAACCTGCTTGTGGAACGTGGGGTTTCCCGTGGGCGTGATAGTCACACTGGCCCTTCTGGATGCCCAACACATATATGAAATAGACACAAAGTACGAAGCGGGAACCCGGTGAATCGATCCTGCTTTCACCCCTAACACCGTGGTTTTTCCACCGTATCCCATCGGGCCGATTTCCAGTTGATTGCACTCCCGGTATAGTCGGTTCTCGAGTTTGGCCAGCAGCGCGTTGGGATTTTTGTCTTCAAGCGGGCGCCAGAGCTGGTGTTTGGCTTCAATCATCCCGGTAATGCGATCGCCTCCGATACCCACGCCGACAATGCCGGGTGCGCATCCTTTTCCCTGGGCCTGAAAAACGGCGTCCAGAACCACTTTCCGCACACCGTCCAAATCTCGTCCTGCGTGAAGCCCCGCGACAGGCAGCGCGTACTGAGCGGAAACATTTTCGCACCCGCCGCCTTTGAGCATTACCGACGCGCGAACGCTTTGTTTTTTCCACCCGTAAAAAGAAATAACCGGAAATCGAATTCCCAGATTGGTGCCCGTGTTCAGCCCGGTAATCGGGTCCACCGCATTGGGTCTCAGATACGCACGGTTGCGAGCTTCGAGGGTGGCTTCGCGTATGGCCTGCTCCAACTCGCATTGGCAGATATTTTGCGGGTGATAAACGTGCCAGATATTGGTGCCGGTATCCTGACAGAGCGGTGTACTGTTTTTTCTGGAGAGTTTAATATTTTTTAAAATGGTCGCCAACGCAGTTTGGGCTGCGGTGCCGGGGGGTTCTCTTTGATACCCTGCTTTCAGTGCGGCGGTAACATCCGGCGGAAGTTGCGTTGAAGCGCGCCGGAGCAATTCTACAAAGTGTGTTTTTAAATTCGACATGATGTGGGTTGCTCCTCTGTATGTAACGGACTCCCCGGTGATGCAATAGAACAGTAGCACAGCCGAGGATGCATCCCAAACGGTAAAAAGTCGGTTTTTAAATGACTTTCAAATGAATGGAGTAAAAACGAAGAGAATATGGAGCGAACGTGGAGACTATTTTGCAGAAACGAACGCTGCTTTGTTGAGATCGCGAGATACAGTGCTGGTGAATTCCGATACTTCGAACAGTTTGATCGGTGATTTGCCGGCTTCTTTATCGGCCACTTTAAACTCGGTGAAAATAGTTTTGGGCTGAATGACATCACCTTTGTACTTAAGACGCATGTTCCAGTAACCGCTGAGTACTTTCGCGCCGACTCGCATCAGGCTGGCTTTGACAGTGGGTTTGCCGACGAGTGCGGTGACCCTTTCATCGAGCGCGATGGCCCGCTGCAGTTCTATTTCGTTTACGGCGTTGGCTTTGATAACCGGCAACAGTGTGGCGTATTCAATCACGCGATCTCGAACCTGCTCCGCACGAACGCGATAGTTTTCAGACTTCGAGGCCAGTTTGCGATTGTTTTCATACCCGCGAACAGCGGTTTCAATCACGCGATAAATCGTGCTGGAGTTCACTTCGAATTCTTTTTTGAAAGCGCCTTTCAGCGTTTTTTCCGCCAGATCTCCCGGGAATGCGTGATGATTCCAGTTGAGCATTTTCTGACCGTGCCATTCTTCGAACGGCAAATCCTCTTTCAGCAGACCTTTTTTCTTGTGGCGTTTGTACAGCGCGGTAACCGGAAGCGGTGTGAACAACATGAACTGAACCGTGTCGGCTTCTATATCAATCATGAAGTCAATGTCTTCTTGAATATTTTCCGGTGTGTGGTGTTCCATGCACAGAATACCGGAGCCCAGCACGGAGATACCCGAGTCGCGGAGCTGTTTCACCAGATCTCGGGGCTCAATACCGTTGTTCTTTTCGAATGCGCCCTGGTCGGTTTTAGACTCAAAGCCAATCCAGGCAAATGATACGCCCAAACGAACCATATTGTCGATACCGAATGCGGTAATGGCTTCAGACGACGAAAACACGTGGAACGTGAAGAAGCGGTTGTGTTTTTCCATTTCGTCGATGAGCTCCAATGCACGATCGCGGTCTTTCAGGAAGTTTTCATCCATCACAAAGAAGGAATCCGTACCGCGTGCATCCGCGATTTGCCGGCAGGTATTGAAAATTTCTTTTCCCGACCCGAGGTAGGCGGTGTATTTTTTTCCGAAGAAATGAGATGTGCTGCAGAAACTGCATGCATTCACACAACCGACGCCGGGAACAAGCAGGCTCGACGTGGGGCCGGGGACCGAAACGCCGAAAATGCGCTGCATTTCGGTGGACGGAATCGCCGGGTGAACAATGGGGTCGAGGAGGTTTTGGCCGATGTATCGACGCATCCAGTAGATGCCTTCTCCCTTGACAACATGATCACATTTAATCAGCTCTTCCACACCCTCAATCGCCGCACCGTGTCCACCGAGAATAATCTCAGTGCCGGGGCAGTGTTCGCGGACCAGCCGCGCCATCTCTTGGGCTTTGATGAAGTTGGGCGCAATAAAGGAAATACCGACAGCATCGTAGCCTTTTTTGATTTCCTCGATAAAACGATCCCGAGATGGAAAATCCAGAACGTTGACATCGGTATTGAGATTGGCTGCCATGAAATACAGGCCGAAGCTTCGGTGATGAAAGCGGAAAGATGCCGCGCCCTGGGCTTTGGTCACCTGATTGTGAAACAGCTCCATAATGTTTTCTTTGCGTCCCCACCGGTCATCAACACCGAAAGGTCCGAAGACACCGCTGAGCAGAATTTTCTTTGATGTGTTTTGTTGTGCAATCGTTTGAGACATACTTGAATACCCTTTGCAAAAATGGTCTGAGGTATTGTGTAGCACCCCGGCGTCACCACAAAGTCATCTCCGTGTCATGGTTCTGTCATGAAACTCATTTTGTCACTTTAATCGAATTAAATCAGTGTGTTAGAAAGTATGCGGAATAGGCTTCAGCCGAGGGAAACGGAACTATTTTTTTATTTTTTTCAGTATTCGCGGGCCGAACCAGGCGAGTAGAACGGCAAATCCGATGACGGCGGCGGCTCGGGGAGAGCGTACAAAGCGCAGAATGAACGGCAGTGCCGCCAGAAACGCAATCAGGAACACGAATTTTCGGATGGCGGTTGCGGCGTTGGGGGGTGGGGGATTGGGAGTGCCGCCGTTCCCGGTGGCGGCGGAAGATGAGCCGACCTGCTGCCGGTGAGGTTGGGTTCGCGCCGCATCATATTCGGTTTTCAGCTCGGGTTTGGAGAGCACCGAATAGGCTTCGTTGATTGCGACCAGCTTTTCTTTCGCGAGTTCTTCCAGGTCATTCCCCTGGTGTTTGTCGGGGTGATACTTACTTACGAGCGTTTTGTATGCCTGATGTATCTGCGACTCATTCGCGTTGTGAGAAATACCTAGTATCGCGTAATAGTCTTTGGTGGGGTCAAACTTCATATTGATTCAATCGTGATGACCGGACGGCTCAAACCTTATTTAGAAGATTTGAGGTAGCTGCCGTATTCCGAGTTGGTGGTGAGTATCAGCCACGTTTTCTGGCTAATCGTCCGGCGGTAGCTCTCCAGTGTTTTCAGGAAACGATACAGCTCCGGGTCCCGCTTGTATGCCTCGGCATAAATTCTGGCGGCGGTGGCATCGGCTTTACCGCGAATCTCTTCGGCTTTGCGATAGGCTTCAGATTGGATTTCTTTCAAGTCGCGATCTTTGCGGCCCAGAATTTTCGCTGACAAACCATCGCCCTGCGAACGCAGTCGTGCAGCCACCTTGTGGCGTTCTGAGATCATTCGGTCAAACACCGATTGCTGCACGCTCGGAATGTAGTCGATTCGCTTCAACCGAACATCTTTCAGTTCGATGCCGAGTTCCCTCGCTTTTTGAGAGGCTTTTTCAATGATGAGTTCTGTCAGATGCTGACGTCCGAATTCAATTTCGTAGATATTGACCTGATGTTCCTGATCTCCCTCCGTTTCTCCGTTCCCCGCGATCGCCGCCGCCTGAACTGGGGCCGGTTGCACTGGTGCAACTGCGTTGTGAGAATCGGGAAGTGACGAATCGGTGTTGGATTCTGTCGCCATCGGTGAAGAGGTGTCTGAGTCTGCATCCGATGCCGAATCTGTATCGGCAACAGTTGCTGCGGCGGCCGGTGGGATGTTTTCGCTGAGCTCTTCCTCCAGATCTTCGTAGGACTTGAGAAGGTTCTCTCGCTCTTCCTCTGATATTTTGAACTGGCGATTGGTGCTGCGAATCGCTTCGATAAGGTTGTGATTTGCAATTACGTTTCGGGTTGCCGAATCCAGAATATCATCGAGACGTCCTTGTGCGCTTTGCTCATCGCGCAGTTTTTCAATGAAGATGAGCGGGTCGACAATCTTCCATCTCGCGAACACATCGATAACAATGTAGCGCTTATCAAGGGTGGTAATCTGGTTGGGATCGCCGTCCCACGCAAGCCAGCGCTTGTCAAATTTTCGCGCTTCATACCACGGTATTTTAAAATGCAGACCAGGTTCCGTGATGGGTTTACCCACCACTTCGCCGAAGGCCAGAATGACCGCCTGCTCGTGCTCTTTCACTGTATAGGCAGAGGTGTAGGCTCCAACACCCACTAGTGCAATCAGAATAACAGCAACCAATAATGCATTCGATGATTTATTCATTGCGCCCCTCCTGTCATCATGCGGTTCTGAGTCGCATTCTGTTCCATCGGAAATAACATGGGCACCATTCCCTTGGTTTCTTCGTCTACGATGACTTTTTTGTCTACACTCGAGAGCACTTCATCCATGGTTTCGAGATATAGCCGGGTGCGCGTAACCTTTGGTGAGTCTGCGTATTCCGTTTGCAGGGCAATAAATTTGGCTACATCGCCCTTGGCGCGATTCACTCGCTCTACCGCGTATCCGTGGGCCTCTTCCAGAACCTGCCCGGCTTGACCGCGTGCTTTCGGGATTTCTTTATTGTATTGAGACAACGCCTCATTCTGTTTTTGATCGCGCTCCTGTTCCGCCTGATTCACTTCATTAAACGACGGCTTAACCGGGTCCGGCGGGGCGGAGTCTTTAAGTTCCACCCGCTGTACCGAGATGCCGGTTTCATAATCTTTGCATAGTTCAGCCAGTCGGATTTTGGCTTTCTGCAGAATTTCTTCCCGACCGCTGGTGAGCACCTCAGTGACTGAATAGTCGCCCACCACTTCACGCATGGTGGATTCCGACAGATCGCGCAACGTGTCTTCGCCGTTTCGGATTTTGAACAGAAACTGCACCGGGTCGGATATTTGATAATGTACAATCCATTCCACAATTGCCACGTTGAGATCGCCGGTAAGCATCAGCGATTCGCGCACCGAGCTCTCGCCGCGCGTATACTGGGACTGAACCCCGGAAGAGGTGGTGCGAAAACCGAATTCCTGTTTCAATTGGCGCTTGGCCTGGAGCTTTTGAACCTGCTGAACAAACGGAATCTTGAAGTGCAGACCGGGTTGGTTGGTCGTGGTGTACTTGCCGAAGGTAGTAACCACCGCCACTTCTTCTGCATTCACAGTATAGTACGACATGGCGCCCAGAATGACGACCACCCCGATGATAACAATCAGTTTGATCAACGTGCTGTTCTGTTTCAGTGCGCGTTTCAAGTCATCCGGATTCGGTCCGTCCTCACCGAATGGTCCATTGCCGAAAGGGGATTTGCTACTCATAAACTTCTCCTAAACGGTTAGTGTTCCAAGGGAACATAACACATGAAAATGTCTCGTAAAGGGGTTTCGGGAGGTTACAGGTTATTGTCGGCGTATTCCACCCACCCGCCGGCGCGAACCAGTGCCTCATCGAAGGGGGCTACCGAAAACGAGATGGTTTGATTTCCGGCGGGCGAAGTGAAGGTGAGTTCTTTTTTATCTATGTCGACCGCACATTTCACATCGGCGTCCGCCAGCGAGAACAGGGAATCGATGGCGGCGGCATCCAGTTCAATGGCGAGCATACCGCAATTGAACATGTTCTGGCGAAAGATGCGCGCGTAGTTTTCGGCAATCACCACCGTGATTCCGTTCACTTCGAGCGCCCAAGGTGCGTGTTCCCGGGAAGATCCGCAACCGAAATTCTGCCGTGTGACGATAACCGATGCCGCCGCGGTTCTGTCGCTTTGCGGGTCGAATCCGTCCAGTTTGAGATCTTCCAGCATATGGGGGCCGAGCGCTTCTTTTTTTACCTCGGTGAGGTATTTGGCCGGAATAATTTCATCTGTGTTGATGTCGCTTCGATTTAAAAATAATACTTTTCCACCAAAAGATTTCATGTTGTACCTCACTTCATCAGCGATCTGGGATCGCACAACTCGCCTTTGATTCCGGCAGCCACCGCAGCAGCCGGGCTCATCAGATGGACGGTTCCGCCTTTTCCCATGCGCCCGTTGAAATTGCGGTTGGTTGTGGAGGCGCACACCTCATCGGGGGCCAGCACACCGTTTGACATGCCCAGACAGGCGCCGCACGTGGCATTGGTGATGCAGAATCCGGCTTCCATCAATGTGTCGAGCAACCCTTCGTTCATGGCCTGTCGGTATATCTCAGTCGTTGCCGGGGCGACGATGCCGCGCACCGTATCGGCCAGTCGATGCCCCTTGGCCATGGCCGCCGCTTCCCGCAGATCGCTGATACGACCGTTGGTGCAACTGCCGATATACACCTGATCCACTCGGGTGCCGCTGACTTCGCTCAGTTTCTTAACTTGATCAGGTTTGAACCCGACAGTGGTTACCGGCTCCAGATTTGTAATATCGATATCGAGCACCTGTGCATATTCGGCATCTTTGTCGGACCACCAGGCTTTAAATGCGTTCAATGCCGCGCTGCGATCATTGTTGTATTCCTCAGCGATAAACGGCCACAGATAGTCGAGGGTGACTTCATCGGGCATGCAGATCCCCGATGTGCCGCCTGCCTCAATGGCCATGTTGGTAACGGTCATTCGTTCTTCCATGGTCATGGCGTCAATTACTTCGCCCCGGAATTCTATCACGCGATCGGTTGCGCCGTTCACGGTCAACTGCCGAATGACTTCGAGAATAATATCTTTGGCGAACACGCCTTTGCTTCGACTCCCCGAGATGTTCACCCGAATGGTTTCAGGCTGACGGAACGCGCAGACACCTTTCAGGATACCCACTTCCAGATCGGTTGTTCCCACACCGGCGGCAAATGCGCCGAACGCTCCGTGGGTACAGGTATGGCTGTCGCCCATAATGATGGTATATCCCGGACGGATAAAGCCTTTCTCGGGAAAGATCGCATGGCATACACCGTTTTGGCCGATGTCAAAGAAATCCTTAATATCATGCCGTCTCGCCCATTCCCGCAGAATCTTTGCCTGCACCGCGCTTTTGGTGTCTTTGGACGGAGTGACATGGTCGATAACCGCCTTGATTTTTGTGGGGTCGAAAACTCGATCTTTCCCGCGCCATTCCAAGTCAGCGATGGCGATGGGGGTCGTGATTTCGTGACACATGACCACGTCGAGATTCAACACTTTGGTCCCTTCAAACGGTTCCGTTTTCAAGTGGGAGTCAAAAATCTTTTGTACTAATGTCTTGCCCATTTTTTTCGGTGCTCCTCAATCCGGATTGTGCCGAGCCGGCGTTTGCCCCGGCATTCAGTTAAATCGGATTTCCTTCTCCGATTTAAAGTGCCAACTTCTTAGCAGCATTACGGATTATGTGAATCATTATTTCGAAAAAAAAAAACGGCGTTCGTTCCCGTCGTCGCTATCTTGCGCAATCGGGATTATATTGTGTCCATGGCAGAGCGAATCAGTCTTCGAAAAGTGTTTGATCGGTTATCTGAGGTAGAGCAGTTGGCAGCGGATTTATATTCTCATTACGCGTCGGTGTTTGCCGATGTGGGCTTCGCTCGGGAATTGTTTTTGGCAATGAAAGACGAAGAGCTGAATCACAAGAGTCAGGTCGAAATGCAGAAGCGAATTCTTGCCAGGTCGCCAGGCGGGTTCGATATGGTTGATGTGGACATGTCAGGTATCGATAATCTGGTGCAAAAAGTTCGGGCAGAAATATCAGCGACCGCCCGTTCGCTCAGCCAGGCGTTGGATTTCGCCATTGCCCTCGAAAAAGGGTCGATGGAATCGGCGTACCGAACGGTTATTGCAAGACACCACAGTGATCTTTCAAGCCTGGTTGCCATGCTCTCGGCCGGCGACAAACAGCACATCTCCCGGCTGGAGCGACTTAGAGACAGCCTCTCCCGCGAGGGAACATCCCTGCTGCACTGATTATCTACAGTGCGTGAATGTACACAGTGAATGCGACGCCCAGGCCTTTATTTTGTACATCAATGAAGCCGTCGTGTTGTTGGGCGATTCTGGATGAAATCGAGAGTCCCAGGCCGGTGCTGTCAGTACCGCTGTAGAACGGATCGAACAACTCTTCAATATGAGTGGTGTCCACTTCGGGACCGGTGTTTTCAATGCTGAGAAACGCCATGTCGCAGTTGTTTCGATTTTCTTTCCCCACGCTGATGCGAATGGTTCCTCCGGCATTGCCGATGGCTTTTTGGGCGTTCAGAAAAATGTTGATTCCGATTTGTGCCAGCTGATCTTTGTCTCCGCGCGCCTTTACTGCGGTGTTCGGAAGCCTGGACTCCAGCTGAATGTTGTTCTGTCTGGCCTGAGCGCCGTACAGTTCATTCACCCGTTGGGCCACATCCCGCAAATCCAATTCCTGCAGTTGAATGGGCGTCGGACGGGCAAACGACAGGAACCTTTCAGAAATCGTTTTCAGCCGTTCGATTTCTGAAATGTGAATCTCCCACAGACGGCGTTCCTCGCAGTCTTCAGGTATCACCTGATCAACGACTTCGGTTGTTCCCAGAAGAGAATGGAGCGGATTTTTGATTTCATGGGCGATTCCCGCGACGGTCTGACCCAGCGCGCTGAGACGTCCGGCCCGCACCAGCTGCGCCTTCAATGTTTCCTGGGTGTGCAGGGATTGCTCCAGTTGCCGGCGATGCTTCTTTTCTTTGTCTGATAAATATCCGGCAATGGTGCCGACTAGAAAATATATAGTGATTTCGAGTACTTTCTCGATTCCAGCGGCCGGATCAAAATGATGAGGCAGAAAAAATGCATGGGGAAAATAGGCAACCGTCACCATGAACGCGCATAGAATACCTCCGCGAATACCCATCTGCAGCGCTCCGACGACGATGGGCAGGTAGTAGAGTCTACGCAAGATATCGTGCACATGATGCTGCTCGTGGCTGGTGGCGTAGTGAAACGCAGTCACGGCAATCAATGGAATCCACGCGGCAAGGAGCATGGTAGGGGATATCAATTGTTTTCCAAAAGAGATTTCGGATGTGCCTTTAGGACCATGGGTAGCGGGGAGCAGCGTTTTGGAAGCGTTCGTCATGTTATTTCGAAATTCCAAATTTTTCCATACGGTATGCTAGTACGTGGCGCGGTATCTGTAAAAAATTGGCCGCCTGGGATACATTGCCGTTTTGAAGCTGCAAAACTTTTTCAATAATTGATTTTTCAATGTCCATTAGGGAGATCCCCGTTTGGGGGAGCGGTTTGCCGGAAAACAGCCAATCCGCGGAATCATTTGGCGACGATTTCTTTATAAAAGGCAAATCTTCAACGCGTACCTGATTTTCCGGCGCCAGCAGCACCAGACGCTGGCACACATTTTCCAGTTCTCGGATATTGCCGGGCCAGTGGTGGCGTTTCAAATGATGGAAGATCTCATTGGGAATATCGAGGGTTCTGCCGTCTGAAAACCGTTCAATAAACTGGGACGCCAACAGTTCTATATCTTCTATTCGCGCACGCAGGGCGGGGATTTCAATTTGAACCACGTTGATGCGATAAAACAGATCTGTACGGAAGCGCCCTTCAGCGACTTCTTGTTCGAGATTGCGGTTCGTGGCGGCAACCACACGCACATCCACAGGAGTGGGGGAATCGCTGCCCACACTGTCGACGACTTTTTCCTGCAGCACTCGCAGCAATTTCCCCTGCAGCGGCAGCGGAAGTTCAGCGATTTCATCCAGGAAAATGGTTCCGCCCGATGCCTGCGGAAATTTTCCCAAACGATCCTTGGTGGCGCCGGTAAAGGCACCTTTCTTGTGGCCGAACAGTTCGGATTCAACCAGCTCCGCCGGGATTGCCGCCAGATTGATGGGCACAAACGGCCCGAGCGCGCGGTCACTTTGCCCGTGAATTCTCCGGGCGATCAGCTCTTTTCCGGTACCGCTTTCTCCGGTGACCAGCACCGATGCATCGGATTTGGCAAACCGATCAGTCATTTGAAGCACGATAGCCATTGTCTCGGATTGGTACAGGATAGGACGTTCCACTGACACTGCATTCTGGCGCAGTTGGTGGAGTTCACTGATCATGGCGTGGTGTGACAACGCTTTTTCAACCACCAGAAGGAGATGATCCCGGCTGAACGGCTTTCCCAGAAAATCCTGCGCCCCGAGCTTCATGGCTTCGACCGCCAGTTCCACATCGGCGTACGCGGTAATGATAATCACCGGAAGATTGTCGTAGGATTCCTTGATTTTTCGCAGTACATCAATCCCGCTGATACCGGGCATCTTCACGTCTGTGATGACCAACTCAAACGCTTCCGCCGCGAGCCGTTTCAGTCCGGCGTCGCCATTTCCCACCGCAGTTACTTCGTAGCCGGCTTTTTTTAAATTGAATACTGCGAGTTCCCTCCCGGAAGCATCGTCTTCGATAAGTAAAATCCGATTTGTCATAGTTGAAGTGTATTCACTTTCGCAGGAACATCAAATGGGTTTATCACGGCCGAGTCGGTTACAGATATTTTGGGGGGTCCGCATCGAATTGAGGTTTGCAGCCCGGGCAACAGAATGCGTAGGTTTTCCCCTCATACTCAGACATCTGTGTGCTCTCGGTAATGGTGAATTCATTTTTCATCACCGGACAAAGCGCTTTGGTTCCGACGGCCGGCTTCTCCGGGAACCCGTTTTTAATAGTTGAATCAGATTCTGCGTTTTTTATTTTAACTATACGTTTTTCTTCAGTTATCTTTGTTTTACTATTCGATGCCTGAACCACGCCTGCAGGCGCTTCTGTGTCTGTTGCGCTGTTGCCTTTGCATCCGGTCGCAGAGAGTGCCGCGCAGAGCAGGGCGGGTATCCATATGTTTGTTTTTGTCATTTGCTTCCTCGTTCAACAGCTGGCAAGAGCTGAATTTACTGTTCTGCGGGGATTTTTTTGCAACCCATATGCCATGGCCGAACAGCGGGTGGATAACCGGATTTCGTCGGGTTTGTAGGGTTCGTATTTCATGATTATGAAAGATTTCGCTTTGAAAAATATAGAATATTGTTAAAACTGGAGCCTGAATACCAATTTATGGTCCTGAGACGACAGGCATGAAAGTTGCTTTGTGGTCGCCCAATGATAACTATTCCATGGAATGTAACCATGTGACAGACAGGCAGGAGAAAAGATGAGCGATTCATATAAAATTGAAACTTTGGCGCTTCATGCGGGGAATGTGATTGATGAAACCGGTGCTCGGCAGAATCCGGTGTATCGCACCAGTTCCTATGTATTCAAAAATACCGAGCATGCGGCGAATCTGTTTGCGCTCAAAGAGCTCGGCAATATTTATACTCGACTGATGAATCCGACCCATGATGTGCTTGAAAAGCGGATGGCGGCATTGGAAGGCGGTGCAGCGGGGCTGGCCATTGCGTCCGGCACGTCCGCTATTTTCTACACGGTAATCAATATCTGTGCTCTGGGGGATGAAGTGGTGGCGGCGAATAATCTGTACGGCGGCACGTACACCATGTTCAACGACATTCTCCCCGGCATGGGTATCAAAGTGAACTTTGTGGCGCCGTCTGATTTGGATGCGGTGGAAGCGGCCATTACTGATAAAACCCGCATGCTCTACTGTGAAACCATCGGGAATCCCGCATTGGATGTGATTAACTTGAAGGCATATGCCGCGATTGCAAAGAAGCATGAGATCCCGCTGGTGGTGGATTCCACATTTACCACGCCTTACCTGATGCGCCCGATTGAGCACGGCGCCGACATCGTGGTGCATTCCCTTACCAAGTGGCTGGGCGGGCACGGCGCGGGCATCGGCGGGGTGGTTGTGGACAGCGGCAAGTTCAATTGGGCCAATCCGAAGTTCACTTTATACAATGAGCCTGACAATTCCTATCATGGATTGCGGTATGCCCATGATCTGGGAGAATTGGCGCCGCTGGCGTTTATTTTGCGTATGCGTCTGGTTCCGCTTCGGAATCTCGGCGCCTGTCTGAGCCCCGACAATGCCTGGCTTGCCCTGCAGGGAATTGAAACCCTTCATTTGCGGATGCAGCGTCATTGTGACAACGCGCTGGCAGTGGCGGAGCATCTGAAGTCGCATCCGAAAGTGGCCTGGGTTCGGTACCCGGGGCTTGCAGATGATCCTGCGCACGTCGCGGCGAAAGCGCAATTTGAGCACGGATTCGGTGGTATGGTGGTATTCGGAATCAAAGGGGGGTTGGAACCCGGCAAGCAGTTTATCAATAATTTGAAATTGATTTCTCATCTTGCCAACGTGGGAGATGCGAAGAGTCTGGCGATTCATCCGGCCAGCACCACCCATTCCCAGCTGAGCGATGCGCAGCAAAGGGAAGGGGGGATTACACCCGAGTTGATTCGACTATCTATTGGCATTGAGCATATAGATGATATATTGGCCGACATAGATCATGCGCTCGGATAACCGGGTGAATTTACTGTAAATGGGTGAACTTGAAGTATGACAATTGTAGTTTCCGATGATTATCACGCCAGGGAATCTCTGCAGAACCTGGGAATTTACTGTATCTCCGATGAACACGCGCAGCGCCAGGATATTCGCGGTCTTCGTATAGGCATTCTGAATGTGATGCCCGAAGTCGACAAGTATGAAGTTTCTGTGTTGTACCCCCTTGGGCGAACCCTGATTCATATTCATCCGGTGTGGATCAAGTTGCAGAGTCATACATATCGAAAATCAAAAGAAGATCACGTGGAGCGGCAGTACGTGACGTTTGACGAGGCCGTGAAAGACCGTCATCTGGACGGGCTCATTCTCACCGGCGCCCCGGTCGAAACCATCGAGTTCAACGAGGTTCGCTACTGGGATGAAGCGGTTGATATTTTGACCTACTCACGAACGAATGTTGCATCCACACTGGGATTGTGTTGGGGCGGATTGGCGCTGGCAAAATTACTCGGGATTGAGAAAACCCCGTATCGCGAAAAACTGTTCGGCGTGTTCGAAAATCGCAATATCGCGCCGGATCACCGCGTCACCGGCAGGATGGACGATCTGTTCTGGTGTCCGCAAAGTCGTCATTCCGGGATTGATGACCACGTACTGGAACAAGCGGAGCGGGGGGGGACGGTGCGATTGCTGGCCCATTCAGCTGACGCGGGATACACCATTTTTGAAAGCGCGGACAGCCGCTACATGATGCACCTCGGTCATCCGGAGTACGAAGCGGAACGGTTGGTCGAAGAGTACCTGCGTGACCGAGATCGCGGGTTGAAAGATGTGGTCCGTCCGGTAAATGTGAATATTAACAAACCCATTAATATCTGGCGCGGCCATTGTCACGAATTTTATAACCAGTGGATTAAATTCGTCTACGAAACCACGCCGTTCTAAAGATCTGCTTTCCGTTTCATACCTTTTTTTATATACGTTGGGTATTGTTTCTTATTACGCGTGGAGGCAAATGATGAGGCGCTTTAATTTTACCAACCTTTATTTTGTTCTGTTGATCATTCTTGGAGCGGCGGCCACATTCTCGGTCGGTTGCAGAGATCACGATGTCCGATGCGGCAACGGGCTGTGCTTGTGTCTCGACGGAGACAACTGCGACATGGAATGTGTTTCTGCCCCCTGCGAAGCGGTGTGCGCAGATAACGGTACCACGTGTACCGGAGAATGCGCCAATAGTACCTGTACCTGCGGCGCGGGCGCCGAATGCGTATTTGATTGTGTCACCGGGCCTTGCCATGTGAATTGTGAGGGTAACGACTATTGCGCGGGGGTGTGCTGGAACGGCAGCTGCAATTGCTCCAGCGGCAGTAATTGTGAATTTCATTGCGCCCAGGGGCCGTGTCACGTGAACTGCGATGGAAACAATGGTTTCTGCGACGGTCAGTGCGCCAACGGAACCTGCAACTGCGGCGCCGGAAGCGATTGCCGGTTCGAGTGTCTCGATAACAACTGCAAAACCGTTTGCTCCGTCGGATCTGCCTGTGCGCTGGCGTGCCCAAACGGCAACGTGGGCGTGGCTGATCAGTGCTGGATCTCCGATTGTGCATCGGGCGACATCCAGGTCTGCGCTGACGGCCTGTTTACCGTCTGCGGTATGGACTGTCCCACCGATTCAAACCTTCCGGATTGATTCTATTCCACATCCGTTTGTCGAAGCTTCTTCGCAACAATTGCAACCAAACAGAAGTTAACTGCTCTTTTTCTTGTCTCTTATTTACCGGCATCGGGAACTACTAACCGGCGTGTATAAATGTACAACAATTTAAAGGAGCATTTAAATGAAATACCTTGTTCTGATACTATTATTCGGCGGATTTATTCTGTGGGGGTGCACAGAGTCTTCAGAAAATTCGATTGACGACGGAAGCGATGCGGACAGTGACACCGATGGGGATGGAGATTCGGACAGCGACTCCGATTCGGATAGTGACGCAGATACAGACACCGATACGGACAGTGACACCGATACGGACAGTGACACCGATACGGACAGTGACACCGATACGGACAGCGACACCGATACGGAC
>JAFGXQ010000084.1 GCA_016936575.1 Deltaproteobacteria bacterium | reverse complement strand
GTCGCTCTGATCGACCAACGATGCCAACATGTGCAGGTCGGTCACTTCCTGATGCTGAATTTTTCGTGCGATGCTTTCCGCTCCGGCCAGCGCTTCTCTCGATTTTACAGTCAGTTTATCTATTCTCATAGGCTCTTTCCTTTGTGTCGCACGCACAAGATATTCCCCCGGATTCGCCGGTCAAGGAATCGAGGTTTGGTATATCCGTCGTAAATGTAAGCGTAGCGCGTTTTGCAGGTGCCGCTAGTTTTTGATGAATTTGTCAATCCCCACCACTTCCAACCCGGGTTTACCTTCGGCCGCGAGTCGGGCATTGCGTTCTTCAATCCACTCCATGATCAGCGGAAACGCCTGGGCGGTGTTGCGATTGGTGTCGTGCAGCAGAAATACACCGCCGTCCGGATTCTCTTCAATAATCCGTTTGCTGCGTTCGAGCAATTGCCTGGCGGTGGTGGCCTGCCAGTCCAACGGATCGAGATTCCACATCACCACCGTGTACCCCTGGGCCTGTAGGCTGCGGATATTGTCGGCATTCATGCGACCGAACGGGGGGCGGAACAGGTTGAGGTTGCGACCGGAAATTTCAGACACCTGAAAGGCCACCTGGTGCACTTCTCGTTTCCAGGTATCGTCGTCCATCTGAGAAACGTCTTTGTGGGAGAACGTGTGATTGCCGATGAAGTGGCCCCGTCGCACCATATCGCGCAGCACCGCCCGATTTTCCTCCCCGCCCGCTGTACGCTGATGAAACCGATGGCCGTTGACGAAAAAGGCGCCCTTCACGCCGTATCGATCGAGCTGGTCGAGCAGGGTGGGCGTGGTACGATGGTCCGGTCCGTCGTCAAATGTAAATGTAATTTTTCCTTTGGCTTCGGTGCCGCGAACGATGTGTCCGTGACCCACCAGATGACTCCAGCGATTGCCGTCCTGAGGTTTTATTTTGTATTGCACATCACTCAGTTTTCCGAAACCGAACCCGGCCATCGGTACCAACAACAATATGCAAATGAGTAGTTTAAAAAAGGTGTGTCGTGTGTGATTCATTAGAACGGTATATCGTCATCATCACCGAAGTTCGGCGGTCCTTCGAACCCGCCGCCGCCGAAGTTTTCTCCCCCGCCGCCATATCCGCCGCCGCCGCCGCTTCCGCCGCTGCCCTGAGACGGTCCGTCTCCTTTGCCACCCAGAAATACCACCCGCTGCGCGTTGACTTCAGTCATATATTTTTTCTGGCCCGATTTTTCGTCGTCCCAGCTTCGGGTGCGCAAACTTCCTTCGATGTAAACCTGACGTCCTTTGCTTAAAAATTTGCCAACATTTTCACCCTGCTTGCCCCATACCACAATGTTATGCCATTCCGTTCTCTCCTGGCGCTCACCGGATTTATTATTAAAGGTTTCACCTGTGGCCAGGGGAAATCTGCATCTGGCAGTCCCTCCCTGGGTATAACTGATTTCAGGGTCCTTTCCCAAATTTCCAACCAAAATAACTCTATTTACGCCATCGGCCATAATCTACCTCATTTCTACAAACTATCTGTTACTTAAAAAGTGCCAACGCTTTTTCTTTGTTGTTCTCGCTCATATCATTTTCTGTCCGATTAATCCACGCTTTTGCCGCGTCTTTCACCATCCCCACCGCGTCTTCGCCGAACGGTTTGAGTCTTTCGGTCAGCCATTCACTCCCCTCTTGTCCATCGGCCAGTCGCTTGGCCAGCGCCGGCATCACATCGACGCACAAGGCGATTTTATTATCGACTGTCACCAAATCAGAAACCAGGAGCGACTCCTCGGGCACTTCGCCGAAGGCGTCTCCCAGCACCTCACTCCCCAGGCAGTATTTGATAAATGCGTTTCCGATTTGTGTGGCCCGAGCATCGGTCTCAGCAATAATCGCATCGAGTTCGACATCGGTGTAGGAAGCCAGCGCTTCCGCCGACACCGTATCAAGGTTTCCGCCCAGCTTCTTGGTGGACGGCACCTCCACATAAATTTTGGTTTTGGGTTCCGTGCCGGAGGGGCGAACCACCAGTCGAATGGTCACTCCGTTACCGCCGTCGAGCTCGTACAGAAGTACATTGCGTGATGCCTCGTCGGTGGAGCTTTGCAAGGGTCCACCCACAATATGGTTGTCGACAAAATTAATTACCTTCAGACCGGCGATTTCCGAGGGGGGGTTCTTACGGAGCACATCCTGGATTTTTCGAATGCGATTGAGCCCTTCGATACCCTCCATTACTAAAGAACGCAGCACATTGCGGTGATATCCGTATACCCGATAAATATCACGCAGGTAGCTATCGATGGTTTTTCCCTGGTCTTTCAGTTCGCTCACCAGCCCCGCCAGATGAATTGCGGCACCGCAGGCGTCTTTGTCACGCACATGGGGCGTCACCAGGTACCCGTGACTTTCTTCGCACCCAAATACGTAGTCATCCGGGGATCCGGAGACCGAGTCTTTTCCTTCTTTAGGCGTTGCCGGAAACACGCCGCCTTCTTCGAGGCAACGCAGTACATCACCGATGTACTTGAATCCCACCATCAGGTCCCCTACCATCTGCAATCCGTACCCCGCCGCCACCGCTCGTTGCAGGCTGGAGGTCACCAATGTATTGGCAAAGATACCTTTTTCTTTCAGGGTACCGGCCTTTTTCTTGGATGAGATAATCGACTGGACGAGCAGCACGCCGATTTCGTTCCCATTCACGAACACAAAATCTCCCCCCTGGGTTTTGGCAAGCATTCCCAACCGGTCGGCATCCGGATCGGTGGAAAACCCCACATCGCATTGATTTTCGAGGGCTGTTTTTTCAAGCAAATCCATGGAATCAGGCACTTCCGGGTTGCCTATTCGATACCGCACCGAATGAAACGACCCATCGTATTTCGCCTGTTCCGCCACCGTCACCACATTAAAACCCACCGTGGTCAACGCCTCATACACAGTGGTCATTCCGGTACCACATAACGGAGTGTACCCCACTTTCGCTGATCGTGATTCGGTTTGGATGAGAGATGTATTCAGGTCAATATACTTCTGATGTACCTCTTGTGATACAAACTCAATCCACCCGTTTTTCACCGCTTCATTGTAGTCCATGGTTTTAACGTCGGTCACCTGTTCCACCACTTTGAGCAGTGCCTCATCGTCCGGGGGAATTTCCTGCCCACCGTACCGATTGTAAAATTTCCCACCGTTGTCATCGGGGTGATTGTGTGACGCCGAAATGTTCAGTCCTCCCGCCGCGCCGTATTCGCGAATCAAAAATGATAACTCCGGGGTCGAAATGTAGCGGTCTGTTGTTTTTCGCACGCCGTCTCCGTCTTCCAGAGGGCCCACCACATAGGCTTTGATGCCGTTGGCCGCGTAGGTCATGGCCGATATTTTCGCCATGTCGAGGGAGGTGATTTCAAACAGGGCGCCCTCTACCCCTGTATAGATTCCCCGCAAATCAAAAAACTGGCGAACATCATGCGCCACAACCACTGAGATGTCTCCCGTCAGCTTGAGCACATCCCGCAGGTACTGACAATGGCCCTGAACCGATAGACTGATGGTGTACGGATTAATCCGATTCGGTCCCGCACCCACAGGCCCCCGTCGCCCACCAGTGCCGAACGGCATCATTCGCCAGAAGCAATCGAGCAGCATATTCCAGTTTTCGGTCTCAATCAGATAGTCCATGTACGGTATGTAGGGTTGGTATACCTCCCCCGTGAGCCATTTTTCCACATTGGCCAATGCTTTTGCTGTGATGGCGCTGTCGGTTTTCAGGGTTTCAAATCCGGCTTTGATTCTTTGCATTTTTTCCATGATGTCGTGTACCTCGTAAAAATCGTTCTCGTTACGTACGTTTAAAAGTTATCATCGCGGCTTTGAAACAGATTTTTCCCAGTGACGAAAGTCGCAATTTCTGTAATTAATGATACATATTATAGACAATGATTTTAACATCGAAACAGGAAAGTCAAACAAATGGTCAGAAAAACCCTTCACCTGCAAACCACGAAGGCCCAACAGATGGTCGATGTCACGCGGGCGCTGAAAGAAATCGCGGCCGAGCATCCGGACGCCCTGTTGATGTCTCTGTATGCCAGAGGCGCGACCGCGGCGATTATGGTTCAGGAAAACTGGGATCCGAATATCACCACTGATATTCTCACCTGTCTCTCTCAGATGGCCCCCGCCGGTCAGTGGCTGCATGACCAGGTGGATGGAAATGCCGACGCTCACATCAAGGCCGGTATCGTAGGCCCCTCCGAAGTGATTCCCCTCGAGGATGGCCAAATGTTGCTGTCTACCTGGCAAAACGTCTTTTTCTGTGATTTTGATGGACCGCGTTCCAAGCGCGAACTGGTCGTGACCCTGCTCCCCTAATCTGCTTACCGCTCTCCCAAAGCATTGGGCCAGATGATTTTATGCAGTTGTAGTTGAAGTCGAAACGGTATCTTGGAAGTCAGCACCCAACCCGCCACCTGCCGGCGGTCCAACTCTTCCACCGGCGAGATATGCACCGGAAACATTGATGTCAGCTGATACTTCTTTTCCATCACCATCGCGAACTCGAAATCGTCTCTGGATGTGATGACAAATTTGACTTGGGCATGTTTCTCTCTCAGGGTTTCGATGTTTTCATCGCTCAAAATGGCCGCCACTCCGGACCCGGGGGTTTTAATATCCATGATGATTTCCACCCGGGGATCCACATCGGCCACCGGCTCCTGACCGCTGGTTTCGAGCAGCGTAACAAACCCCTCATCGCACAGGGCGGTGAGCAACTCCAGACTGGACTCTTGCTGCAGCGGTTCTCCCCCGGTAACCTCCACCAAGCCGCAATGGAACGATTTCACTTTCTCAATCACATCCGCAATGCTCATGGTTTCGCCGACGGCGGCGGCGACGCCTTTGGTATCGCAGTAACTGCAACCAATGGTACATCCGGTCAGCCGAACAAACACACAGGGCAGACCCATGTAGGTGGATTCTCCCTGGAGAGAATAGAATACAGAATAAACTTGAACTGTGCTCATTTGTTACTCTTTCGATGAGGTCATCGCCGGGTCAATCAATCCGGCTTCGGTGAATCCTTTAATACGCAGTCTGCAGGAATCACATTCTCCGCAGGGCGTGCCGTTCGGTGCCGGGTCATAACAGGTATGGGTGTTCGCAAAATTCACATTCAACCGATTTCCCAGTTGCACGGTCTCTTCTTTGGTCAACCGAATCAGGGGCGCGTGAATGCGAAAGCGCTCCCCTCCGTCCGCCGCTTTGGTTCCCAGATTTGCCACCTGTTCGAACGCTTCGATAAACGCCGGGCGGCAGTCCGGATACCCCGAGTAGTCCACTGACGAAACACCGATAAATATGTCGCGCGCGCCGATGGCCTCCGCATACGAAAGCGCCACCGAAAGAAACACCGTATTCCGCGCCGGAACATACGTGACCGGTATGTCGCTGCTCTCCACATTCTTCGGCACGTCCATATCGGTCGTCAGAGCCGAACCGCCGAACTGTGATAAGTTTAAATCAAACACCGTATGGCGCGCCGCCGGAAACGCCGCAGTCTGTTTGCACGCCGCATCGATTTCCACCTGGTGCCGTTGACCGTAGCGAAACGTCAACGCAAAAACCTCAAATCCATGCGATATGGCTTGCGCCAGCACCACCGACGAATCCATTCCGCCAGATAGGAGAACCACCGCTTTTTTCTTCTGAACTGTCATATTTCAACCTGTCTACCTAGGGTTGTGGAAAAACTCGCTCCCTGTGGATAACTTGTTAATAAAAAAACACATAATTTACAAGCCTTATAAAAGCCACGTATTTTCTGGTTTTCCAACAGCGCGTTTCACGTGAAACCTGGGTTAACTGTGAATAACTTTGTTTCACGTGAAACACATTTTTTATAAAACTGGGAAAAAAGTATGCGAAACCCAGTTTAGAAAGAATTGAACGACCTCGGTGGGAATTGGGATTGTCTTTACGAGTTCGAGCAGGCGCAAACGGCAAGGAATGGTTGAAGCCGGCCTCCTCAATTCTGAGGGCTGTTCGGACGGTCGAAATGCTTTCCAGCAATATGATGACCCTGCAGCCAGTCAACGGGATTTCACTGTAATAGAATGAAAACAGCTACATTGAGCCGAATGCCGACATTGCAAAAATTGGGTTCGGTGCAAATAGCGATCAATGCTCAAAATCGGGTTTATGTATAACTTTTGTCAATTTTCTTAATGAGCTCTTCGAGCTTTTTGCTGTCGCCGGTGGGAACGCGTATGTTGATTTGTACAAACAAATCTCCTTTTACCTCACCTCGCCGAATACCGTGACCCTTCACGCGCATCTTGGTACCGCCCTGGGTATGGGGGGGAATCCGCAACTTGCCCTCCCCCCACGGGGTTTCCACATTGATGGTATCTCCAAAATATGCCTGACCGAGGGTGATACTCTGCTCCGCTACCAGATTATCCCCTTGTCTTCGATACGGACCATTGTCGCGAATTTTCAATTCCAGCAGCAGGTCACCGGACGCCCCCCCGAACGCGCCTTTCTCGCCCTGATTCTTGAGTCGAATGGACTTTCCGCTTTCAATTCCTTTGGGAATCTTCACCTTCAGCTTCTTCTGTTCACCCGCCACCGGAACCAACAGTTCCAACTCCTTGCCCATCACGGCGTCCATCATATCAATTTCGAGTGTCGATTTGACATCGGCGCCTTTTTGCCCGCCCGACGCACTCCAAGGTGGTACGCCGCTGGCCGGACTACGACGGGTACGACCGCCGCCGCCGAACAGGGTTTCAAAAATCGATTCCATGCCGCCGAACCCTGAAAACCCGCCGAAATTCACATCCCCGAACGGGCTTCCGCCGCCGCCGCCGTATTGACGCCATTGGTTTTCGTCAAATCCGTCCCGAAGCCCATCGATTCCATACTTGTCGTAAAGCGATTTTTTCTTTTGATCGCTCAACACCGCATAAGCCGCCGCCACTTTTTTAAATTTTTCTTCTGCCAGCGGATTGTCCTTGTTTCTATCAGGGTGATATTCACGGGCCAGTTTTCGATACGCCTTTTTAATTTCGGACTCAGATGCGTTTTTACTCAGTCCCAGTTCTTCATATAAATCGTTGTTCATACTGTTTCTCTTTGCGCCATTTCCTCACCTACATAATGAGCACCAGAAGCCGAAGGTAAAGCGTTCGATATAAATGTTCAATTCTTTAATATGAAAAACAAATCCGCGCAACCGACACAGGTACCGCGCCCCCTGATTTCTCCCTTTGCCAACAAAGCAGTGTATGTTATTAGCAAGAACATGGACGAAATCGAATCAAACCTGCCCAAACATGTGGGAATCATCATGGACGGCAACGGCCGCTGGGCCAGAAGCCGGGGAATGCATCGGGTTGCGGGTCATCGTCAGGGCGCCAAAACCGTTGACATGGTGGTTACCGCCTGTCGTAAGCGCGGCATCCGCTTTTTAACTCTGTACGCCTTTTCGTCCCAGAACTGGTCCAGACCCTCCCTCGAAATCAAAGCGCTCATGGAGCTGCTCGCCGAATACGTGCGACGGGAGCGGCAGAAAATAATGAGCAACAACATCCGATTGACCGCTATCGGCGAAATCGATCAGCTTCCAGAGTCTGTGCGCGCCGCACTGCAACAGCTGATGACTGACTCCAAAGACAATACCGGTATGACCCTCTGTCTCGCACTCTCGTACGGCGGACAGGAGGAAATCGTCGCCGCCGCGAAACAACTGTGCGCCCGATGCACCTCAGGAGAACTCTCTATTAATGATATCGATAATGACTGTTTTTCAAACGCCCTGTGGTCTTCGGCGCTCGGCCCGGTGGACCTGATGATTCGCACCTCCGGAGAACTGCGCCTCTCCAACTTTCTACTCTGGAGCTGCGCGTACGCGGAATTTTATTTTTCAGACAAAATGTGGCCCGAATTTGAAGAGGCCGATTTAGAAACCGCTTTTTCGGCCTACGCATCGAGAAACCGCCGATACGGAACCGTGGGGAAATAATGTCGAATCTGGCCTTACGAATCATCACTGCACTCATCATTATTCCACCGATCATGGCACTGGTTCTGTTCGCTGACCCGGTGTACGTCGCCGCCGCTGCATCGGTGCTGGCCGGAATGGGCGGCTATGAATTTGCCAACATGAGCTTTGATAAGACCTTCACGTCGCACAAGTTTCTGGTATCTTCCCTGTGCGCCATCGTGTCATTCACCGTGTGCATGATTTCTAAAGTGCCGATGGCCCCCCTGGTGATGCTCGTCACCATCGCGCCACTCAACCTGGTGCTGTTCATGTTCGCCGGCAAAGACACCAAAACATCGCTGATGCACGCAGCCCTGGCCACCACCGGCGCACTTTACGTGGGTGGGCTCTTCGGCGCCATGGGGCTCATCACCTTTTACGACCAGGGGCGCATGTGGTTCATTCTGTTGCTCAGCGCCGTCATCCTGAACGACACCTTCGCCTACACCTTCGGAAAATTATTCGGAAAACACAAACTGCACAAAATACTCAGCCCCAACAAAACCTGGGAAGGTTCTGCCGGCGGTATTCTGGGAAGTTTGGCCGCGGTTCTGGTGATGCAGCATTTTTTCTTAAAAGGCCTGGAACTTTTGCCCGCCGTCGCACTCGGTATTATACTGGGTGCGGTATCGCAAGTTGGAGATCTGATGGAGTCTTTTATCAAGAGAAGTTTCAACGTGAAAGACGCGAGCAATCTGATTCCCGGTCACGGCGGAATCCTCGATAGATGCGATGCACTGATGCTCGGTGCGCCATTGGTTCTCCTGTTTTCTTTACTCAGGTGAACCGGTGAAACCAACAACGACGTTTTCTTTTTTATCCTTATCTTTCTTTCTGTTCGCGGCGCTGACGGTCGGCTGTAAAACCCCACCGCCCCCGAAAACCCAGAACCAGCCCGCGGCAACCCAGGCGAAGGCCCGGTCAAACTCCCCCTCCGCGCCCAAAATGAACCCCCAGACCTGCGACGCCGACAACAACGCATCGGGCTGGCATTTTCACATATTTCGCGTGTACCAGGACGGGCTTGACGTAGGGCGCGAAGTGCGCACTACCTTTCCGTCCAACGGACCCATGGGCCCCGAGGAAATCACCATCTCCCACATGGCCACGCGTCATAAATCCCACGATGTTGAAATCGACCGCTTCACCATTGAGACCGAGCGCTTTCTAAAAGAAAACAACACCTTTTTACGCGGTTGCGTGGTGATGGTCGACGAAGCGTCGGTGCATCTCGCACTGGTGGGGTTCAACGGCGCCGAGTGGGAAAAAGTGCACGACAACCTCGACACCATCGAGAGCCCGCTGACGAAAGCACCCTCCCCTCTGCCCCTGAACGGCGACGAACTGATCGGCCACAAACTGCTTGACCATCTGCAGCAAATCGCCGCGTCGCCCGACAAACCGCTGTACAACGAAAACCGATCCTTTTTCATGCCCAAAATCCAGGCGCCGGTCGCCCTCGATTTCACCGAACCACAAAAAGACACACTCCGAGTGAACGGCCAAAAGGTGCCCGGCCACTGGGTGTCCGCCCTGCGCAGCGGAACCCGTCGGGTGGTGGTCAAAATGTTCGTGGGCACAGACGGCGTGGTATATGAAGAACACTACCCATCCCTGCACCAGAAGCGGGTGCGCACCGAGCCGCCGCTCGAGCTGCCCACCGAGTACGCCACGCCCTATCGCGGGCTGTTCTCCAACGCCTACCTGGGTTTTCCCGACGGAGCCACCAACGCCACCTATCGCATTGTGTCCAAAGAACCCATACAACTCGAAGAGTTCGCGTTTATCGGTGAGCCGGCTAACCAGACTATCACCCTAATCGACGACAACACCCTGGAGCTTCGGGTAACAGCGGGGGGGCCGGACGGCAACAGCGCACCGACCTCTAAAGACCTCTCTTCCACCCAGTATGTACAGCCGGGCGCCAAAACCATCCGGGACGCGCTCGCCTATTTGAAATCGGGCGGCAAAAAAGGGTTCCTCCCCGCCCACCGCTGTGAGAACGCGGTTCCGGTAATGGCCAAAGCCGCCGGTATCCGCAAGCCGTCCAATTTCTGGAAAGACCCCGATAAAGCCGCTGAACTCATCGCCGAATATGTGCACGCCCTGCTGCCCACCAAGCATCATACCCACACCATGAAAGACGCTGTCACCACGCTGAAAGACGGACTGGGCGACTGCACCGAGCATTCTGTGCTGTTCGCATCGCTGATGCGCGCGGCCAAAATTCCCACCAAGCTGGTATCGGGCATGTACCTGACCCACGGGGGCGCGTGGGTGTTTCACATGTGGAACGAATACTGGGACGGCAGTCACTGGAAAAGCATCGACGCCGCGGTGGGTCCCAAAATGAAAACCGGTGCCAACTACGTGGCATTGAGTCGGGGCGCGGCGGGATTCGACGAACACCGCCACAACATATCATTCTTTTTGGACCGGTCCTTTTCGGGACTGGAATTCAACTTGGTGGCCGCGGGGGCGCAGGGGGAATCCCTTTATCTGGCCAAACCCAAACGCATCGCCTTCTCCGGGAACGACGCAGTGATTTTTCAGGCGCTCACATTGAGTAACCGGGGCGACTACATAGGCGCGTTCAACTTTGTGGAGCAACAGTATCAGCCCAACGCCGCGCCCCTTAACCTGGAGCTGCTTCGGGCGGACCTGTTTTTCAAAGTGGGCAACACAGAGGAAGCGCTCCGGGAAATCAGGCGCCTGCGACAGAAAACCTCCCTGCCGATAAACGTATTCATGCTCGACAAACTGGAGTTCGACCTGCACCTGCAGGAACACCAGATGACGCAGGCCCTGGCCATACTGGAACATCTGGCCGAATCCATCGGCGAAAACGAACCCCTGTTTTTAGAACAGAAAGCCCGATATCTCTTTGCCGACGGCGACATCGAGCAGGCCCTCACCACCATTGACAACGCGCTCATCCAGTCGGAATTCGACACCAAGCTGCTGGCCACGTATGTGGAACTGGTGGCCCGCGCCGCCGATGGTCTGTCCGAAGCCACCCGACGCAGCGCGGTCGATCGCGCATGGAAAGGGCTGTACCTGTCTCACTACGCCGCACCGACCATGCTCAAAGCGGCCGCCCGCCTATTCTTCGCCCTCGGCCAATACCCCAAAGCGCTGCCCCTCATTCAACACGCCCTCGTCATGACCCCTAACGACGCAGAACTGAACCAATGGCTGCACGTTTCAACGACAGCGTGTTTATAGGTCTTATGGGTCCTATGGGTCTTATGCGTGGGCTTTGATGAAGCGGCGGATGCCGTGTTCTTTCATGAAGTGATTGAACTCTTTGTGACTGGTGGCCACATGACCGAGCAGTGCGCGGGCGATGCCCTCCACATGGGCCAGATTAATGAGCGGCTGTTTTTCGTCGTAGCTCTGCTTGAATAGATTCAACTTGAGCAGACAAACCGCCTGACCTTTGCGATATCCGGTGGGGGCAATGAACCCCAGCTTGTTGAAATACAGCTCCTCTGCGTTGAAACAATCCTGGCTCTGCTGCTGAATATTATCCACCGCTGATGAAATCTCCGCAGCGTGAACGCCCCGTTTCACCATACGCACCAAATGATTGAAAGAACCAACGAGTCGCTGGTAGTGATCATCAATTTCAATAACGTTAACGTTATATTCTTTTTGCCAAACAATGTTCATTTGCCGCCTCAACAATAAACATTTACATGGTTACGCACATTCTCTTTATGCAAAAATGCAAAATTCAAAAATGAAATTCCGATTTTCCATTTTTTAACGTTGTTGTATTTCAGGATTCGAACTCTTTTTCAAGAAAAAAATGAAATTCGAATGTTAATTATTTTTGAATACATCGGGAATCTTGAGCCCACCCGATGCTCCGGCGGCACCGGTGGTGGTGCCCTTCTTGGTGGGAGTGGTTTTCCCCTTGCGGCCGCCCTTTTTGCGAACGGTTTTCTTGGCGGGTTTAGCCGACATATCCAGCTCCAGCACAAGGGATTTATTTTGAGACGAGGGGGTGAACACCGCGCTCTGTTTCGCTTCGTCAATCACCGCGCTCACTTCCACCGGTTCTCCCACGGTCAGCGGTATCTCACAAGGCGCACTGGAGCACACCTGCCCCATTCCCTCAATGAGAATCACCGCCCCCGTGGGTACCGAATCGAGAGATACCGCGATTTTCGCCGGCGTAGACGGTGCGGTATCCCGCGGCGGTGCGACGGGCGAATCATCGATGACCGGCAACGGCTCGGTCTTGGCCACCGGCGTTACCGATTCTGCCGCCTTTTTGTCTTCTTTCGAAAACGCACCGGTCGCCAGCGCCGCCAGCAATCCCGCTACCGACAGCAACACCACCGCCCCCACAATGAACAGCGGCTTCCTGCGCGACATCGACACCGTAGCCCGGGACGCCGTGTGCCCCGACGCCATCGTACCCCGCGCCAGATGACCAATGGCAATCGATGACGAATGCTCTCGGCCGGGAAAATCCACCACAAAATCCGCTTCGGTCAACGCGCGATGCAGGTCTTCCCGCAGGGACCGCATATCGGAGTACCGGGTTTCCGTCTCTTTCGACATGGCCTTGTACACCACGTCGAGCACCGCGTCCGGCACTTCGGTGTTGGGTACCAATTCTTTAATATCGGGAATGGGCTCGAACATATGCTGGGTCAGAATGGCCATGAACGAATCGCCGGAATAGGGCACCTGTCCGGTAAACATTTCGAACATGATACACCCCAGGGCGTATACGTCCACCCGATGATCGAGCGGTTTGCCCGACGCCTGTTCCGGCGACATGTACTCGGGCGTTCCGAAAATCATTCCGGTTTGCGTGAGTCGTTTTCCCTCCGAATCCCGGTCTGAAATCTTGGCGATACCGAAGTCGAGAATCTTGACGAAATCGCCCTCTTCGCGCGGCACAATAAAAATATTTTCAGGCTTCAAATCGCGATGCACAATTCCCTTGTCGTGCGCGGCTTGAAGTGCGCGGGCGATCTGATCGATAATCGGCGCCGCTCGCTCCAGTGAAATGGACTGACCGGTACACAGTTCGTCGAGTGCTTCCCCCTCCAACATTTCCATGGCGAAAAACACGCCGCCATCCGGCAACTGGCCGAAGTCAGTGACATCCACAATATGCGGATTCCCCACCTTGGAGGCGGAACGGGCCTCCTGACGAAAACGCTCCACCACATCGGGCTTGCTCGAAAAGTCATCGCGCAGCACCTTGAGCGCCATTCGCTTTTCAATTTCCACATGCTCCACCTCGTACACCACCCCCATGCCGCCCTCGCCCAATCGCCGAATCACCCGGTAGCGCTTGGCCACTGTCGACCCCACCAGCGGGTCATTATCCACCGCCTTGGGGGGAATACTGCGCCGATGCACCAGGTCACCCGCAGTATCGGGCCCACCGATTCGCGCTCCGTCTTTGGAACAGAAAATCTCAGCCCCGGCATATCTTTCACCACATATTGGACAAACGCGCATGCTTTCCTTTTTTCAACTTCTGTGTACGCAATCTGTCACCGCGCGGATGACCATTGCGCTGTATCCAAATGGTTGTTCATGAATATACATTTTAATCATCGTATGATCAGTAAGTTATTTAATAGAATCGCGAATTCAATTGCAAAAAATCATAGCAAAATCGCTTTTTTATGCATTTTATCCATTGACATCCGGTTTTTGTTGAAGATACTCAAGTTCTCTTTTCGACGAAGAGCGCCCAGATAGCTCAGTCGGTAGAGCAGGGGACTGAAAATCCCCGTGTCGGTGGTTCGATTCCGCCTCTGGGCACGTTAAAAAAAACCCCTCAAGGAAACTTTCCTGAGGGGTTTTTTTATGGGTGTTATGATTATAAGTCTTATGGGTCACATGCGTCTTATAATTATAGGTCACATGCGTCTTGTGGGTCTTATTTTCTCAATTTCATCGCGCAGCGCGGCGGCTTTTTCGAATTCGAGGGCGGCAGCAGCCGTGAGCATTTCTTCTCGCAGCGCTTCTAATAGCGCCGTCGGATCTGATTCCAGCGCCTTTTTGTCGGGGCGTCTCGAGATGGGTGCGTAGTCGGCGGTCGCTGCGCCCGGCCCCACTTCGGATATCGCTTTTTTCACACTCTGCGGCGTGATGTTGTTCTCTTTGTTGTACGCTTTCTGCTTTTCGCGTCGTTCCCGGGTAATGGTAATCGCTTCGTCCATGGACCGGGTCACTTTGTCGGCGTACATCATCACCTTGCCTTCCACATTTCTGGCAGCGCGGCCGATGGTCTGAATCAGCGATCGCGTGGAGCGCAGAAACCCTTCTTTGTCGGCATCGAGAATGCCCACCAGCGACACCTCGGGAATATCGAGCCCTTCCCTCAGCAGATTGATACCCACCAGCACATCGAACGTGCCCGCACGCAGCTCCCGCAGAATCTCGGTTCGCTCCACCGTATCGATATCGCTGTGCATGTAGCGCACCCGGACCCCCACCTCCGTGTAATACTCGGTCAGCTCCTCCGCCATCCGTTTGGTCAACGTGGTCACCAGCACTCGCTCGCCCTGTTCGGTACGAAGCCGAATCTCTTCGAGCAAATCATCCACCTGGGTTTTGGCCGGCCGAACCTCCACCAACGGATCGAGCAGACCGGTGGGACGAATCACCTGCTCTACGATTTCATCCCCCGCTTTTTGCATTTCGTAATCAGCCGGTGTGGCTGAAACGTAAATCACCTGATTCACCTTCTGCTCAAACTCATCGAATTTCAGCGGTCGATTGTCCAACGCGGACGGCAGCCGAAATCCAAAATTCACCAGCGTCTCCTTGCGCGATCGATCCCCTTTGTACATGGCGCCCACCTGCGCAACCGTCTGATGACTCTCATCGATAAACAACAGAAAGTCGTCGGGGAAATAATCAATCAGCGTGGTGGCGGGCTCCCCGGCTTTGCGTCCGTCCATGTGGCGGGAGTAATTCTCGATACCGGCGCAATGACCGGTCTCTTCAAGCATTTCCAAATCGTACATGGTCCTTTCCTGAAGCCGCTGTTTTTCAAGCAGCTTTCCCTGCCCGTCCAACTCCTGCAGCCGTTCTCTCAACTCATCGCGAATACTGGTGAGCGCATCGTGCATCTTCTCCTCTGGCAATACATAGTGGGTGCCCGGAAAAATGGACGCCCGCGGAATGGTGCGCAGCACCGTGCCCCGGAGCGGTTCTATTTCGCTGATGCGATCCACCGTGTCGCCCCAGAATTCAATGCGCAACGCCTTGTCGTCTTCATATACCGGAAACAACTCCACCGTGTCGCCCCGGACGCGAAACGTTCCCCTCGAAAAATCAGTGTCATTGCGGTTGTACTGAATATCGACCAGCGCACGCAGCAGTGCGTCTCTGCCGATGGTCTCGTTCTCACTGACAGATATCATCATGCCGGTATAGTCTTCGCGCGCGCCGATGCCGTAAATACACGACACCGACGACACCACAATCACATCGCGGCGGGTGAGCAATGACCGCGTGGCCGCATGGCGCATACGATCGAGCTGCTCATTCATAGAAGCGTCTTTCTCGATATATGTATTCGTGGTCGGCACATACGCCTCGGGCTGGTAGTAATCGTAATAACTCACAAAGTATTCCACCGCGTTGTCGGGAAACAGCGACTTGAACTCCGCATACAGCTGCGCCGCAAGGGTTTTATTGTGGGCGAGCACCAAAGTTGGCCGATGGGTTTTCTCGATTACCTTGGCCATAGTGAACGTTTTTCCCGAACCGGTTATGCCCAGCAAAACCTGGTGTGCCAACCCGTTCTCAACGCCTTCCACCAGTTTTTCGATGGCCTGGGGCTGATCTCCTCTGGGTGCAAACGGAGAGACCAACGTAAATTTCTCATATTCCATGTTTTCGCCTGTGTGTAACCTTTATATAACTTGGGGTTAACTGTTTCTTTTCTGTGAAGCAAACCATGGACAAATTGTGGATAAGTGTCGTCGCCCCGAGTTAACCCCGTTTCTCCGTCAATTGTCCACAATCTTTCCTTTCAGTAACTATCTGAAAACATGCACGTTTTATTAGTTATCCACATTTTCACAGATCCTACGACTACTTGTTTTTTAAAAAAAACCTATTCAGAAAAATAACCCCTTGGGAATCCCTCAATAAAATTGTAAACAGTGATTTACCAAATTTTTAAAGACTGATAACTAAGTATAAATTTTTAATTATTAATAAAACATAATCACGAACTGTATGTGTAATTACTTTTGTTCAACAAAGGAATGGCCTCAATGGAAATAATTCTGTCAAAGCAATGTTTTTCATCCGCACTTGCCAGAACCAGCAGTATTTCTGATCGAAAAAGCTCTATGCAGATTCTGTCGAACGTGCTGATTTCGACAGAGCCGAACGGAAACGTTCAATTTGCCGCTACCGATTTGAATCTTTCAGCCAGCGGCGTGTTTCCCGCAGAGGTGAAGAAGGACGGAGAGATTACCCTTCCCGCCCGCACGCTGTATGATATCGTTCGCAGCATGCCCGACGGAATGATTACCCTGAAAGTCGACGGCGATGCGGTTGAAATCAGCGGCGGTCGCTCAAACTTTAAACTGCTGGGTCTGCCGGCAGAGGATTTCCCGTCCATGCCCGAGCCCGGCGATGTGGAGTTTTTCGAGGTTGATCCCAGAGTGCTGGCCAACATGATCGATAAAACCGCGTTTTCCATTTCGAGTGATGAAACCCGCCCGCACATCAACGGCGCGTTGTTTCAGGGCGACGGTAAAGTACTGCGCATGGTCACCACCGATGGACACCGTCTTTCGAAAATTGAATTCAAGCTAGACCAGAGTGGTTTTTACAATTTCTCCATGGTCATTCCCAACAAAGGAATCAGCGAAATCAAACGCATGCTCGATGACGGCGAAGACATGGTGATGATCGCCTCCCACGAAGGGTCGGTGTTTATCAAGCGCGATGTCGAAGTTGAAAAAGCGGTTGATGACGAACCGGCCAAGAAAGCCGAGTTCATGCTGGTTTCGAAATTGATTGAATCGGAGTTTCCCCCCTACGAGCAGGTGATTCCCAAAGGGCAAGATAAAAATATCATTGTGTCGAGAGGCAAACTGCTCGACGCCCTCAAACGCGTATCCGTGGTTTCTTCTGACAGAACCCTGGGCGTGAAGTTTCATCTAACCGAAGGGGCGGTGGAGATTTCGACCGACAACCCCAGTATCGGTGAAGGGTCTGAAATCGTCGATGTGAATTACGATGACGAAACCATGGAAATCGGATTCAACGCCAAATATTTCATCGATGTACTCGCCGTTCTGGATGACGAAGAGGTGAACATCGAACTAGCCGGATACTTGGACCCGGCGGTGGTGAAAGATATGGACGGAAACTTTGTCGGCGTTGTGATGCCTATGCGCATCTGACCCGGTGCCCGCAACGAAAGAATCGACCATCGCCATGGACCGGGTTCAGCTCGACGAACTCTCGCTGATAAATTTTCGCAACATACGGCAGGCGTCCATCGCACCTTCAAATCGCTTCAATGTGATTTCCGGTCAGAATGGTATGGGAAAAACCAATCTGGTCGAAGCCGTGTACTTGCTGGGCGCGCTGCGGTCGTTTCGCACCGCAAAGCGCAGTGAACTGGTGTTTCACGATGAATCGGCGGCGCGAATCAAAGGAGTGTTCGGGTCGATTCACGCTGGGTTGAATTGTGAAATTACCATCAGTGAAAAGAGCCGCACGGTATCGGTGGACGGTAAGCGAATGAGCGCGTCGGGAAATCATTTTCAGATGCTTCCGATGGTGCTGTTTCATCCTCAGGTGATGGAACTGGTGCAGGGCAGCCCCGATGCCAGAAGACGATTTATTGATAGGGCCCTGTTTCAGGCGAATGGGTTTTATCCCTCCTTGTATAAAACCTATGCCCGGGTGCTTTCCAGTCGCAACAAGGTGTTGCGCGACGGCAATACGGATCGCCGCGCCCTGTATCCGTTTGATTTGCAGCTGGCTGATACGGGCGCCCGCATGGTGAAAATGCGGCGCGAATTCATCGATTCGATGAAACCGTTTTTTCAGGAGGCGGTGCGAAACATTAGCGACGGTCAGGAAGCCGACATGGTGTATCAACCGAAAATTCAGGGCGATAAAGACGCGTTCATGGCGGCGCTTGAAAAACGGTTTTCGCAGGATTGCGCCCGCAAGTACACCACCGGCGGCCCCCACAGCGACGATGTGGAATTTTTGCTGGAGCAACGGCCGGCCAAAACATTCGGTTCCCAGGGCCAGCAACGCACGCTGGTACTGGCGGCGAAAATCGCGGAAACTCGCGCCCTGACAACCAGCACGCGAAAAATTCCCCTGTTGCTGTTCGATGACGTATCCAGCGAACTCGACAAACAGCGCAACGGGCATTTGTTTGCTTTTTTACAAAGCATGGGCGGCCAGGTGTTTATTACCACCACCCACCGGGATTATATTCACATTGACGGCGATAGAGCCGATTTTACTGTGTCAGACGGCGGTTTTATGGCATCGTGACCGGTGCGAGAAAGAGGTATGCTTATGAAGAGAATGTGGGGACTGCTTATCGTGTTGAGTTGGCTGGTCGGTTGTGCCAGCGATGAATGTGCCGAAGGCAAGTGTATTGAAGAAGTCGAAGCGGAATGGGGAGCCAGCCGCATTCTGGCGCTGGAACCCAATACCGGCGAACTTCGTTGGGGCGTGAATTTTCAGGGTGAAACCCTCGACATTCTCGGGCTGCAGGACGGCGGACAAAGCGTGGTGGTGGTGGCCGCCGATCCCTGTTTCGACGCTGACCGCCGATACGCGTTTGTTGTGGATGCCGAGGTTGCCACAGAAGCCGAGGTATTGCCTACATTTCAACCCGAAACCGAAACCGATTTGTGTACCGAGGTGACGGTGGCCGGAGCGCCGGGCGCATACGGATTTCAGTATTTGAACGGGTTTTGTATTGGTATCATTCCCTCGTCCGGTGCATTGGTGGCGGTGGATCCGACCGATAACACAGAGGAATGGCGCTCGGAACTGGCCGCATTCGTTCACTACGTGTATGGCAATGCGGTTTTGGCCGTGGCGCAGGTAACCATCGGCACGCTGGTTCGGTATCGTTTGTACCGTATTGCGGTGGCCGACGGCAGCACCATTTGGCAGTTCGAGCAGCCCACCCGCATGACACCGGTCGGGGCGAACAATGAGCTGGTATTCATGTTGGATACCCGCCCCTTCGCGGTGAGTGTGGTTACCGGAGATTTGATTTGGAGAAATGTGGAGGATTGGCTGTTCCTTCCCGGGCAGGATACCGGTGCATTGCTGGGCAACACGCTGTATCTGACCCGCGAATATCTGGCTCCAAGCCCATGCATTGAAAACGATACCGATACACAGCTGTAGAATGGGTTTCTATTCGATCACTTTGTAGTACAGGGATCGCTTTTTGTCTTTGCGAAGCAAATCCAGGCGAAATTGAGTGGCGTTTTTGAAACTGGCAATGGCCAGAGTCACGTTTTCAATGCTGTTGAGCGGATGTCCGTTGATGGCAATGAGAATATCGTTGTTGCGAACGCCCACCGCGTGCAGGTAGCTGTCGGCACCGATATTTTTCAGCCGAAACCCCACCGGCCCGGATTCATCCTCGACCAGTTCGGCCAGCGCGGCACCGATGTACTTGCGCAGGTTGTTTCGGGCATCGTCCATCGCAGCGGCGTCAATCAGATATGTGTCCCGGGCGATGCGGGTGATACCGGGTTTCACCGCTACGGGTTGAAATGAAGACAATTTTTTTTTTCGACCTTTTTTTCCTGAGGGCGGGTCGGCAGCGCGCTTTGTTTGGATTCCGGATTTTTCAGCACCGTGGGTGGAAAACAGAATGCGGTCGGATGAATCGTCCGAGTTGGCGGTTTGAATGAAATCGTTCTCGCGCACAAACTCGGCCTCGTTTTGAAGCGCCGCGAAATGAGCGGTAATGTCTTTGGCGACCTCGGGATCGGTGGCGTTCTGCAGTACATAAAAAAACGCAGCCGCCCCCCCCACCGCTAAAAACAGCGGAACGACCAGAAAAACAGCGAATTTTTTTGAACGATTCAGCGTCATCGCATTCACCCTAAAGCATTTGGACGAACGACGACAGCTTTTCTTTTACAACGAACGTTCGGTTTTTGCCGACTGTGGTAAATATATGAAAATAACAAACGTCGTTGACAACGGGTTTGGTCAGCGAGTATTCGATCGAGCAGAAAATAAACATTTCAAAATGAATAGACAGTCTGAAAGGAGAAGAAGATGACTCTTGCGACAGGTATCTTAATAGCACTAATTGGCGTAATGGTGGCCGGATTGGCATCGGTAATCGGTATATGGATGGAGCGGGATCCCAAACGTCCCAAACATTGGGCATTTTCGCTTTC
>JAFGXQ010000083.1 GCA_016936575.1 Deltaproteobacteria bacterium | reverse complement strand
TCCGAATCGGTGTCGCCGTCCCCATCCCCGTCCGCATCCGAATCGGTGTCGCCGTCCCCATCACCGTCGGCGTCCGCATCCCCGTCTCCGGATGGATTGTCATTATCATCACCCGCGTCTGAAGATTCGATTGTACATCCCAGACATGTGATGGCTGCTGCCCAAAGAAGCACCAATATAAACGGTCTCATTTTTTTCCTCTTTCTTTTACTGCGAAATCACCCTCATCCGCTTCGAGGAAGTCCGCTTGTATCCAGTTGCCGACCCTCTGCTGCGGCATTCGTTACGCAACTTACGGTTCACTGAAGCCACCCGAAATGCTGTCTTAAAAAGACACGTGTTGATGCCGATTTTAACAACCGATATGTACGGGTGCGCCGATTCCATGTTTTGTTAGTGTGAAATCCGCTCTAAATGCGGGGGATCTTTTTAAAAGCAAAAACGATTAAGTAAAACATTTTAACAATGCAAAAAAAATAAAGACATATTGAATTTATCCGACCTCAACAAATTATTCATGCGTTGAAAATGAATGGGGCCTCCCGCGCGTTAAAACACATTTTCCAGTCCAGCCGGTGACCAATTTTACAAATAATCAACGTGTCGGATTTCTACTCACCGACCATGCGATAAGTCACTTTGAATATTCCGCCGCCCCTTTTCCGATTATCGATATGTACGCATTCTCAGCCGACATCAGAACAACTTGCAATAAAAGCCGTCTCACGTGCACTATTGTCTAGTAACCAGACCACCCCGCCCTCGTGCAATGGCGCCGACCATGACAGTGCCGGGTAAGTATTGCGGAGAAAATACATCAGCCAATGTGGACGGCGATGTACCGGGAATCGACGCGGATGCCCGATGCTGCATCAACCGCTGCTTCTTGCCGGACAGCGATTTCAGAGCGGCGGATTCGATTCGGCTCTCAGCGTTTCGCTCCTTATGAACCGCCAGTGACGCCGCGATGGCGATTTCCACCGGTGTGCAATCTGATACAGAATGTCCCCGGCGCAACTGCTCTGCGGTTTCCCCAAAAAACGCCTGTCTGGTCGGACTGAAATCCGTGCCCACCAGTTCATCAAATGAAAACTGCCCGAGCACTGACAACGGTGTATCCACTAACGCGATCGCCACAGATTCCAAATCAGAACGGAAACCATCCAGTGAAATCGGAATCGCGCCTCTTCCGGCAATGTCAACCTTCACAACCGAGTTCTGGGTGAACAGCCTCGACACACGATCGGTCAGCAGCTCTAAATCGAACACTGCCATCTTCTGCAACACAGCATATACCGCAACCATGCGCGCCAATGTGGGCATCGATGAAACCGCACCCCGTTTATCGATTGAAAACACGCTCAGAGAATTTGAGTCATCAACCGATTCACATTCATCCAACAGCACCCAACCATATGCCAACCCCATCTGCAGCGTTGCCGCCACATCTGCCATCAACCACGGCATCCAGGCCGACACCAGGCCCGCACTCATCAGGCGACCGCTCGATAAAAAATAGGACATACTCGTCAGTGCAGCCGGCAAACCGAGTTCGGCTGCGACTTTGGTTGCCATTCGTCCCTGTGCAACAACGGTTTTGGCCACCGTGTACGAAATCGCGCTCCACGCCCTCGGCGATTTGACAAAGGCTGCCGGGGTAGGAATGCCGTACAATCCGCCACCGCCGGTATTCTGTTCCCCGACCACCAATCCAATCATATTTTTGAAATACTGTTCACCGTTCGGATGACCGTGTCGATATCGGAAGCACAAATTCTCGGCGACCATATCGGCCGTGTTGTACTGTTTTTCGAATGATGCGGAGCGCTCGTTCAACACCCCGTCAAAAAATACCAGTCGATCCTCCAGCACCTGTATCGCCTGGTTGTAATCCTCTACTAATGAACGGGGCATCTTCTTCTGATCCGACGCCTCGTCGAACTGGTCTATGATTCGCTGAATTCGACTGACATACTCGCTCAGTACACCAGACAACACATGATAGTTGCGATATTCCGATGCGGTTACCAACATTTTCAAACGATCCTGCTGCAGATTCAACCGAGCCAGCACCGAAGCCGATGCTTTCCGTAGCAAGGCGGCTTCAGATTCCGCGTTCGTTCGACCGCGCTTCGATTTACGGAGAGGCTTCGGTTTCTCGACCGTTCTATCCTCATTGACCGTTTCCGGTGCGACAGGCAATTCATCGGGAACCGTCGGCATCGGCTGTACTGTACCTTTGTCAACCCGACCCTTCATCCCTTTGACAAATAAACGAAAAAGAAACTGGCCGAACACAAAAATAATGACGAAAACGACCTGTATGATGGTTTCAATATTATCCACGGCGCACTTTCTTTTTGTCGTCGTTCTGCAGTACCGGGCGCGCCACGGTATGAGGCCTGGCCAGCGGACCTTCATCTCCGCGCCGTGCCAGTACTTCAGCCCCAATCAGGCTGAGCACAAATGACTGCGGATCACTGATCTGTTCGCCAAACGTCGGTTCATCTTTCGAACTCATATGTTACTCGTCCTTTTTAGGGCCATCCTGCTTTTCGCTTAATTTTGAAATGGACTTGCGCATTTCAGTATCGGACGAAATATTTCGAATATTCAGATAATCCATCACGCCGATGTTCCCGCTGCGAAGCGCTTCGGCCATCGCCATGGGAATCTCCGCTTCGGCCTCCACCAGCTTCGCGCGCATTTCCGCCACCCGGGCAACCATTTCCTGTTCATTGGCAACCGCCATGGCACGACGACCTTCGGCCTTGGCCTGCGCCACCTGTTTGTCGGCCTCGGCTCGCTCCGCATTCAATTTGGCGCCGATATTCGCGCCCACATCCACATCGGCGATATCGATGGACAAAATGTTGAACGCGGTTCCCGCATCCAGTCCTTTGGACAAAACGTTTTTCGAGATATTATCAGGGTTCTCAAGCACCGCTTTGTGGTCCTCGGCTGAACCGATGGTCGACACGATACCCTCACCCACACGTGCGATAATGGTTTCTTCACCGGCACCACCCACCAAACGATCGATATTGGCGCGAACCGTAATTCGGGTAATCGCCGACATCTGAATACCGTCCTTGGCCATCGCGGTCACCTTCGGTGTGGTGATCACTTTGGGATTCACCGACATCTGCACCGCTTCAAACACATCACGTCCTGCCAAATCAATTGCCGCCGCACGGTCGAACGACAATTCGATATTGGCTTTATCCGCACTGATCAACGCATTCACAACCGCTATCACATTTCCACCGGCCAGATAATGGCCTTCCAACTGATTCAGCTTAATATCGATTCCCGCTTTGACTGCGCTGATTCGAGGTTCAACAATATGTTTGGGGGTAACCCG
>JAFGXQ010000082.1 GCA_016936575.1 Deltaproteobacteria bacterium | reverse complement strand
TTGGCGCAGGCCAACCAGATACCGAGTATGGCCCTGAGCCTCATCGGATAAACATAGGAAACCTCGGGTGAGGGGTCATGATCTCACCCGGTTTTCATAACTTGAAAGGGATTCATCGGGTCCATGGTTGACCGGTCGCCACGATGAGGAACTTTCAAACGAAACAACCATAACGGAGCAAGAATGCTCCCCGGATAGTCGACACAGGGTCGACGCCGGTTCCACGTAAGGAGAACTATTATGGGAATGGTAATTAACACCAACACAATGTCAATTAATGCACAACGGAACCTGTCGAAAACAAGTTCATCTCTGTCCACCAGCATGGCAAGACTGTCTTCCGGTCAGCGCATCACCGCTGCCAAAGACGACGCTGCCGGCCTTGCGATCAGTGAAAAAATGAAAGCACAGATTCGCGGTCTCGCCCAAGCGGAACGCAACGCGAACGACGGTATTTCACTGGTGCAGACGGCTGAAGGCGCCATGGACGAAATCAGCGGCATGCTGATTCGTATGCGCGAGCTGGCGGTACAGTCCGCGAACGGCACCACCGACTCGGATCAGAAAGGATTTTTGAACAACGAATTTGGCGAGCTGGCATCTGAAATCAGCCGTATTGCGAACTCCACAGAGTTCAACGGAACAAACCTGACCGATGGAAGCACTACTTCTGTAACGTTGCAGGTCGGCATCAAGAATGATACTGATAGTAAAATATCGGTATCCTTGATGGACGTAACCGCTTCAGGGCTGTCTGTTGACACTGGCACTGAAACAATCGACACCGCCACCAACGCACTTTCTGCGATTGACGCGTTAGATACCGCGATTACCGATCTGTCAGAACAGCGCGGTGTATTGGGTGCGGCCCAAAACAGATTGGACAGCACCGTTCGCAACCTGGCGACCACCAGAGAGAATCTGTCCGCATCGAACAGCCGAATCCGCGACGTTGACGTTGCCGAGGAATCTGTGAGCATGACACGGAGTCAAATTCTGATGCAGGCGGGTACCGCTGTGTTGGCACAAGCCAACGGCGTACCGTCGATGGCGTTGAGCCTCATCTAAGCAAACTGACTGAGAAAGTACTCCTTTTGGGGTTTCTTGCCCGGAATGACCAAAAGGAGTACTGCTTGGTCTTCTTGGATGAAACGTTCTTTGAAAAACGAATTTCCGGAACATCTCGACCTGTCTGGTCCAAGTTGCTGCAGCTGACCGAAGTTAGCTTATGGGGTGGGGCGACAACGGTGTGAGGATGCTGTATCCGCAGTCAGGGGGCGAGATTCCGGGAATTGTTTTTTTTGATTTCAATTTATATTTTCCCAAACAGAGAAGGTGTGTAAGCGGACGGGGAGGTTCGCTTTTTCATGGCGTCGCCTAATTATACATTACCGTGTGCGTGGTGTCTGCGATTCGCTGTTGGGCCTGGGCGATGATTCCATGGAGCATTTTCTTTTTCAGGCCCAGTGCATTGAGAGTGTCGGGATGAACCGCCGGCAAAACGGCACACCGCTGCCCCGTAAAACCGATGGCATGGGCCAGCGCGTCTGCCAGGTGAATGATATAGGCTTCTCGCGGATGCACCGCGTTTTCCGGTGAGTGGTGATAATACACAATATCTTGTGTGATTTTTGAGTAATTCCAGTGTTTAAGCAGCTCCAGTGATACCAGATTATGGTAGAAACCCAACACTTTTCGCTCGATTTTCAAAGACGACAACTTGTTCTGGCTGCTGTATCGGCAAATGTGAGCATACAGTTCCGGCACCTGAATATATATCACCAGTTTTCCGATGTCGTGCAGAAGACCCAGCAGCGCCAGATATTCATCGTCCGGATGTTTGGTTGCCTGCGCAATGAAGCGAGCGAAAATGGAGACCGCCAGGTTATGACGCCACATACTGTACATGTCGGCATTCATAACTTCGTCATCTGAAAACTGTGTCAGCACCGGCGTGTCTTTGACGAATGTTTTCAAATCTTCGATGCCGACCATTGAACCGGCCTTGGCTACCGATGTAATCTGATGGTTGCTGCCGTAGTACGCGCTATTCGCCATTTTAATCAGTCTTGCACTCAGCGAAGCATCCAACGCAGCGACAGTGCTGACTTCTGAAATGGACGCATCCGGTCGATTCATTGTTCCGATGATTTTTCGATGCATTTCAGGAATTGAGGGAAGGGTCTTTGAATTTACCACCAGATGATTCACGGTCAGCCATTTTTCAGCGGGGGCGGGTTCTTCGAGCGGCACATCGTTTTGCGCCATTGTTTCAAATTCGACCAGGGACTCTGTCAGATGCTCCTCCAGCAACTCCTTGAGTATTGTGCAGAGTGGATTATTTTCATTTTCGCGGTTCAGAAGAAAATGATCGTCGATAAGTCGGGTCAGGAACTGTTTTCGTTCCTCGGTCAGTTCTTCCGTCGACGTTCCGCCCGGTTGTATCACGTCGACAAATTTAATGGACCAGGAGCGCAGTCCCTGGATGTGTTTATCATTCAGTTCGATATTTTTCGGCAGAAGAATCTGGCCTCGCTGATTCACGACGTTTTTTGAAGTAGTCATTCCAGGTTCAAGTTGGTCAACAGCTACTAAGGTCATATATCGGTTACACTTCCCGCGATATTCGCTGAAAAGGGGTCTGTAGTAGATATCGACCCCGGAGGGAAAAGTTTAACGACTCTATATAAATTGAAACATAATTGCGATAATCGGCACCGCAATACTGGCAAAAAAGAAAATGCCGGGTGGTCCGACAAGCACTTCATGGGCGGCGCTCGCATTTGTTTTTTTCATTTTAAAGCCTCTTTCTTTCTTCGTAACATTGTTCATGATAGCAACAAATGCGAAACTCATGCCAGTTTGTGTTCAGTCTGTAAGCTGCTGAAAAATTTTTGTTATTTTGCTTATTTGCGTGAAAGTGTGACAATTCTAGAAACTGTAAAGATGTAAAAGATAGCACAAATATGCAAATAATAGAACTATTCCAGGAGTCGTTTGGCGTGATGGGCACATCGAAATTTTTTGATACGTTCCGACAGCAGAATGGCGCGAAGGCGATCGTAGGCATGGTTCACATCATCATTTACCAGCAGATAATCAAATTCGTCAAAATGTGCGATTTCTCCCAACGCGGCTTTGAACCGGGTTTCCAGTGATTTTGGGGTTTCTGTTCCCCGGGCATTCAGACGAAGTTTCAGTTCATCAATGGAGGGCGGCAGAATGAATACGCCGATGGCGTCGGGATAATTATTCTTGATTTGCTTTGCTCCCTGATAGTCGACATCGAAAATCAGGTCCACACCCGAAGCCGCAGCCGCTCGGATCTCTCCGTGAGAAGTGCCGTATCGGTTTCCGTGCACATGCGCCCACTCCACAAACTGTTCATCATCGACCATCTGATCGAATGTTTCTTTGTCGGTGAACATGTAGTCTTTGCCGTTAACCTCATTGGGTCTGGGCGGACGTGTGGTATGTGATATCGAAAACCGGATGTCCGAGAATTCTGCCAGTAATTTTTTGCACAGTGTGGTTTTCCCGGCGCCGGAGGGAGAAGATACAATAATCAGTAATGGTTTTCGTTGATTCATAGTGTTACTCCACGTTTTGCACAAGTTCTCGTATTTTTTCCAATTCACCTTTGATGTCTACAATTATATGAGTTACATCGGCCAAAGCGGACTTTGATGCAATGGTGTTGGCTTCACGGCCCATTTCCTGAACCAGAAAATCAAGTCTTCGACCAATGGCGCCATCGGACCGGAATGTCGCTCTCATTTGTTCCGTATGGCTCCGCAGTCGGGTGAGCTCTTCTGTGACGTCCGCCTTTTCAGCAATGATCGCGGCTTCGGTTTCAACTCTTTTTACATCTGGAGTGTGATGCTCCGCAAGGATGTCTGCTATTTTTTGCCGATATTTTTCAAAAATTGACCGCTCAAAATTTGATGACAGCGCATCAATATCATCAACCATCTTTCGAATCTGCTGCAACCGTTCCTGCAGGTCGGTTTCCATGTTGGCACCTTCTACGGTCCGCATTTCCAACAGTTTGTCGATTGCTTGCCGGGTAGCGCGAAGACACGCGTCCTGCATGTCGTCGTCGGCCGCGAACAGATTGGATTCGTACAAATCCGGTGCATTTGAAAGAATTAGCATCAGATACTCTGCAGGTAACGCCCGGGTCTGGGCGGTCTCGCGGATCATGTCTATATAACGCGACAACTTTGCGGTATTAATAGTGTATGCACTTACTTCGTTTTGCTCCACGCTGACATGTACGTTGCAGTAGCCCCTCTCGAGACGTTTTCGAATCTGTTTCTCCAGCGCGATTTCCACGCCTCCCAGTTCTCCGGGAAGCCGCGTACGAATTTCGAGAAAGCGATGGTTCACGCTTTTCAGTTCAACAACGATCTGTGCGTTACCGGCAGTGGCCGTACCTCGACCGAATCCCGTCATGCTGCGCATTTTCTTATCTTTCTTCGGTCCGGTTATTTGAATAAAGCGTCCAGTTTTGCCTTGGCATCCGAAGTGTTATCTGTTTCTGGTTTGCCGTTCTTAAAGGTGAAATGGCTGCAGTAATTCGCAGATTCGCGATCTGAGATATATTCCGTGATCCGTTCGCGGCATTGATTGTGGTAGCCCGGGTCCCAGTACTCGCAGTTCCTGCAGCAGTGCAGATCATGGGCGCAGTGTGGACAAGTGTCGGTTCTCGCCATTTTTATTCGATCAAAATCAATTTCCTGACCGCATTTAAAACAAAAATGATGTCGTTCTTCTATTTTTGGAATGTACATTACAACCCCTTTTATCCATGTTATCATTGTTCGAGCCAACAATATCGGATATTCCGTAAATAAAAATTGTTGATTCAACAATCTAAAATTTCAGAAGGGGAGAATATCAGGATATTTCATGCTTGCAAGTAGAGCTTTGAGAACCTTTCATATTTGTTGGTTTTTCGCAGTCATAATGCTATTCGGATGTAAGCCGTCCTCCGACGTTCTACCGAATGCGCCGGTGTTGATGAAGCCCGCAACCATGTATGTGGGTGAAGAAGTGCTGGTTGATATCACCGGCGGCACAATTGATTTCAGCACATGTGAAACTCTAGACGATTGGGATTCTCAGCCGATTGAATATCTGGCGGTTCATTTTTCTTTTTTCGATGCGACCACCCAAACCCGTCAAAGTCAAATTCAGTTGGCCGCCATGGAACACGTATCTTCAGAGCGGATGGCGATTTCGTTGTCATTGGGGCAGAATGTGCCTTCGGGAACCTATGTGCTTGAATTTCAATGTAATACGAATGAACGGGTTTCGGCGCGATTTTATGTTCGAAAAAAAATTCAGGAATACAATCTTCAATTTGAACCCGGCTATCTGGTGAACGGAAAGTCCGAGCAGGAAATTCATATTTCCCTCGTTGGCGACGATACCGAAATGCCGCCCACGTTTTCCAGCAAGCCGACCAGCATCTTTTTCAGCGTGGATGACGACGATATTCTGGTTCAGGACATCTCAATTAATGAGCAAAATACAATCGTGACGGTTGTGCTCGATGTATCTGAGCTTGCGTTGGACCCCGGAATAGACGATTCCAGGAAAAAAGCGGTTGAGGTCATGTTGGTGAGTTATCCGACGGTTTATTACGGAGAAATCAATATTGTTCCCGGAGAGCATCCGACCATTTCCATTACCCCGACGCGACTGGGAAAACCGTTGTATAACGGCGCTGAGGTCCAATACGATCTTACCATCACCAGCAAAGATGACTTGTTGAAAGCCCCCGATACATACGTTGGAAGTGCTCCATATCTGTCATTTGAGTTTCCCCAGAATCCGGGAATTATTGTGGATAAAAGCTCTATTCGCATATCTGCAAGCGATCCGCTGAAAGCGTTTTGCACCGTGACGGTCGATAATTCCGCCATTCTCGGACCGGCAGCGATGATGATCAGTCTCGACGGTGCAGTGTCATATGCATCGGTCAATATTGTCCCCACCGGTTTTGACGACCACGCTGTTCAGCTTTCTCCCCCCATCATTCCGAGCTGCGCCTGTGGAACCGCCGGTGCGAATTGCCACATCGGAGATGAGTGTCCGAAGCAACTGGTTTTTGTAAAGCCGATTGGTTTTGAATTCGATGCGTCATGGGAGGTGTTCCCTGTCGATTCCAGTGTCACGATTGTTCGTCGCATGATGGGGCCCAAGGAATGGGCGCTGTGGGTGCAGGCTCAAGCAACCTCCGGGGTTGACTCAATACGGTTGCAGTTTACAAATGGAACCGATGAAATCGTCACCCATCTATTGATCAATCAGGTGGCCGGTAACGCCCTTATAAAATTAGATACGGCGAATCGCGGCGAGGACGATGAGGAAGTGGTGAAGAAACAGGTCGGAAAATTTTATAAGGACACACTGGCAGATTTTTATCTGTACGGCGGTATTCCTTCCGATACACTGGAGGAAGACGACAACACAGATACCGATATTTCAGAATACAACGAACATCTGGTGCTGGATGATTTCTCCGTTGAGGCGGATGCACCGACCGGGCCCATGAGCATGACAACATACAGCAATGTAAAGAAATTCAGCGATGAAGGTTTCTTTGATGTGGAGCCGGCTCTGGGGCAAGGAGCGTACATATTGAGCGACTTCGAAATCATCTGGCTGGCGAACCGAACCGCAACGATTGTGTTTTCAGGCCAGGGAGGATTCACATTTGGGCCGGACACACAGCTGTTCATCAACGACGCCGGAATACAGGTGGAAGAGATGGTGTTGGATCCGGACATGCAGAGCACCGCAACCGTTACGCTGAATATTTCACGCAGTGTCCGGCGAGGCATAAAAACATTCTATTTCTACAGCGGGGGGCAACAACAGGCGGTGAATTTGCGCGCCGAAAAAGACGATACGATGCCGCTGCGCAGCGTGAAACAAATGTCTATTTCCCGTGCGAAAGGCCTCGGCAAAGTGTTTGCGACACTCGACGGAGCGTACGTCGGGAAACCCACCGGAATTTCTATTTACGAAGATATCGGCGTGAACGTGGAACGCTACTACACCACTGCTGAAAATCAAAGTGAGACCGGCATCGCCATCGTGTTTTCACTCGAAGAGGAGGGGCCAGGCGGCTGGTTCGGTGTGACCGTGTCGATTGACGGACGTCAATTTGTGATTCCCGTCGAAATTGTGGACGCATTTGACGAAAACGGCGACGAAGACGATTCCCTCACGGCTACATTGAACCCATCCTCTGTGGTTCCAGGGGCGCGAAATGTTGGGTTTTTAAATATTCAATTGCCGTCGATGTCCGCTGAGAATCGACCGCTTCTAGGGTCATTGGTTACGCGGGTATCTCCAATCATTTCGGGCTATGATGCCGATGTTGACAATATTTCTGACGAAGGCAGTATTTCAGCAACGATGACGGCGGATTTCAGCTACGGGTTGGCAAGGGAAGCGGAACTGTCTGAATACAATTTAAGAATACCTGTCGGCGTAACAACTTCTCAGGGGGCGGCAATCGGATTCTGGTCGATTGGCGACAAAGACATGCCCGTTACAGAGCAGGTGAATTTGGATTCAGTGGAAGTCGGCTTTCAGGACACGAGGTCGTCTTCTGATTTCGGTGAGACAGCGGCATATACCACCGTATCTTTTCCATGGGAAAATGTAGAAGATATTCTGTCAAAACCGGTTACTTTCGTTAAAGTGGTCGCATTTAAAACCGCCCCGGAATATTATACACCGGCAACGGTCCATCTGGTGGATTGGTTCGACAGGGGAAACCTCAAGGCAGTTGCTGATGACGGTGTGTTATGGGTTTTTGGTAACAAACGTTTTGTGCTGTGGGCGTCCAGTCAGAAAAATCAGATCGTGGGCGGTGCGACAGAAGGATATCAGTTCACCATTACTTCGATGGGGCATTTGAACGAACCCCTTGAAGTGTCAGACATGGGTGATACCGATACCACAGAAGTGAATGATAGCGAAAACGCTGATACGGATTCTACCGGTCAAAACATGGATGGTGTGACTCCTTGTGTATCTCCGATGTTGTATTTTGAAGAACTTGAAAACTATACAAAATATACGGCAGATGGTGACCTTACGACGATGGATATTGCGCCATACACTGATAATATTACCGAGATGCTTCCTGACGCAGACTGTCGAATCGCCATTGTAATATCTGCACGAACCCTCGATCGTCTTGGCCGTTCCACTCCCGATACGGTTCTGACTGCATATGACGAGAATGATATGGCAGTAATGTCCACCACAAATTTCGCCGGGGGTCCGGATCCGATTTTATATGTGAACGCGAGTGACGTGGAAGAACTGGAGTTGCGAGGTGAAATGGGTACATTCGGGTACTACATGGTGAATGTTCGGCAGCCCGCAATTATTCGTCAGGTGAGTACCGAAATTGACAATACCTACGTTGAACTTCAGATGGAACCGGGAACATCTCTTGAAAACTGTCAGTTGATTCGTCCTTTGCCTGCTGCTGAATTCGACACAGATACCACTCCCGATTCGGAAACTGTCCCCACTGAGGGGCCGTCTCTGCAGCTTTCCGGAACGGTTCCCGCAGACGGTCGCGTGTTTGTCACCAGTCTCGACGTGCCGTGGCGAACCATCGAAGATACGCAGAACGTAACGCACATTCCGCCGAAAAGCAGCTTTTCATATCAGCTGGTGTGCAGCGATCTGCTCATTGATTCGTTTGAAGTAATGGAAGGTTTTGAGCAATCCGCCGAAACCCAGCCCAATGCGTTTACGAACGTCAAAGCCACCTGCTTCGCGCGCATCGGCAACGGTATCGACACCAACAACAATCAGTACGACCTCGTGCGCAAAAGTGATTGTACCGTTCAGTAAAAACAGTTTTGATTTTCATCCCTAAACCGGAATTTCTAAACAATCGATGTTGTACTGAGAAAAAGGGGAGAGCGGGATAGAGACCGATGTAATCAAAGATCGGTCAGGAGAGCTTGCGGCGTTTTTTTACCTGCTCCATGGCGCGTTTGTACTCGATTTCCCACTCATTTGTACCTTCTTTGAGATTTCGAATTTTCTTGCGCGCCTCTTCGTCAATTTCGTCTTCAATATCGGTGTGCTTTCGCAGCACATCGCGCATAATGACCTTCAGTTCATGGTCTTCCGAAAAAATTTCATCAACGAACTGGCTGTGCATGAATACACCGATAATCTGATCCATGAGATAATCGATGGCTTCATCGCCGATAACGAAGTTCTCTTTCTTGGCGAGCTGACGTTTGATTTTCGGAAATGAGTTGTACGGAAGGCCCTGGCGTTCACAAATATCTTTCGCAGATTCTGTGAAATGTTTATCTCTTCGGATATATTCTTTTAACACCGATGCAATATCCAATTCCACTTCCTGAGGGCTATCCGTTTCAATGGCCTCGCCACTAAGCAACCGCTGTGTGATTTCAGCAGCGATAATATCGACTTTTCCAGAAAACAATTTCATTTTTTCCAACCTTTCCGATGGAATCGCGTTTTAAGGCAGCCGGAGTATGGATCGGCCTACTGGTGAAGTCAATCTGCTTTTCAACGAAATCGGATTACTTGTTGCGGCTTTCCGCCTCTTTTTCGTACTTGGATGGGCATTTCGTCAGAATTTCTGTGGCCTGCAGTGTATCTTCACCTGGAACGAGTGTGCCCTGAACGATCAGTTCTTTTCCTTCAGTCATGGTATCCGGAAGAATGCCTGCATATTTAATCTGCAGGACCGTGTCATTTTTTTTGAGTTCGAATATGAAATTATCGGTGCCTGGCTTCTGTTTAATGGAGCCGGGAACCAGCAGTCCATTGACGCGCACCGGTGTGGTTTCGAATTGGCTTCGTGCATGTAGGGCTTCTTCGACGGTTTTGTAGTAAATCATGGTTTCTTCGAAACTGGAGGCAGCAAGGTACGTGACCGCCCCGGCAACCACGAGAATGGTAATAATGGCTTTCACCGCTTTCTTATTCATTTTTTCTTCTATTTCACTTTCATGTCGGCCGCAATCGGCCTCAGCACATCACGATTGAGTGAGGTGGTCGTTGAGATGACATATTAGCAGAATGCGTCGTCTTCGCCAAACAGGAGAGTTTATAAATTGGGCGAAAATGTCTTCAATGCCGATTTCAAGTCCGCTTCCACCGCTTTGAATTTGTTGAATTCTCCGGTTGCTTCCACCAGTACAATGATTTCATCCAATACAAAAATGGTTTCTTGAAAAATCCAGTCTTCCGCGCCATGGGGTAGGGCGAATGTCAGAGAACATCCATCAAGCCCTTTGTCGGTCTTGAAACAATGGGTTTCACTGTGCAGATAACCGCTTTTTTCCAGATGTTCTTTGGTGGCATCCTTCCAGAAGGACAGGGACGCTTTGGGGTAGTTGTCGACTTCCCTGGCTTTCAACATCACACCGTCCGCCGTGATATATTTAAATGAATTCTTGGTGTCAAATCGTTTGAATTGTTCCGGCGCTTTCATCGAGTAAGGAACTGCGCATCCGGCTGCAAAGACAGCACATATGAAAAAGCCGAAGAGTAATATCTGTCGTTGAGTTCCATGCATCTTAAAACTCCTCCAAAAAAGTGGAAAGATTGGCACTGTTCAACCACTCAAAAGGTGACGATACATACATGACACTTTCCCGTTCACGGAATCTGAAATCCACCTCGACCACCGCCCATTCCGCCTGGTCATACAAATAGCGGAGTTCACCTTTCACCTGTTCAATTTCGTACACCAGACGACTCATACTCCGTTCTATTTCAAGCGTTGCGGTGAAGTCCGAGTCATCGAAAAAGCTGCGTAACTTCGCAAGAATTTCGTTTTGACTGGTGAGCTTGCCCTCCAGCTGCGCGATTTTCAGCGTCAGATCTTTGCGTTCAATTGTCTTTTCAACCAGAATACCCTGTTTCACGAATGCTTCCATTGCCTGGGTAATTTGTGTTGGCGGCACTTTCAGTACAATGTTCGTATCTGTGATTCGGGTGGCATACCCGCCGTAAGACGCTGCGATTTTTTTCAATTGCTCCCGCGCTTCATCGGGATTGACGACTTTAAGTGTCATGCGGCTCTGAATCGAAGTCAATCGAACGTCGGTTTCTTCGGTCGGGGAAGAATTCTCTGCGGGAGTCGACGTTTCGGACGTTTCTTCCTTTGCCGGTTCGGTTTGCGCATCGTCTGTATTTGCTGTGGCCGCTTCAGTTTGCTTTGCGGTATCAGGAGTATCCGTGTTTTTTTTGTTTTTCGCCGTGGCGGCGCCAACAAACAACAAGGTTCCACTGAATAACAATACGGTTATCAATCTGCTTTTCATCGGTTCACCTCAAACGTTTTCAGCGCGTCCAGCACATCGTCTTTGTGGGCGTTGAACGCTGTTTCATTGGGAAAAAACACCTCGATGACAATTACTTTATCACCGACAACCGATACCCCAACCAGATACCATCTAGGCTTCAAATCGGCATTCTTGAACAGCAGGTACGAAATATTGCCGGTTGTTCCCTGATCCTCCAATGATTCGCTTCTCCCCTTCATTTCATACGAAATTGCATCCGTCCAAAAGGCATTATTACCGACTGGATTATTGTCCATCACCCCGCCGCGGATAATCGTGGTGTCTGCCGCCTGTGCCCGATAATTCTCATCTTTTGAAAACAGCACAAAATCGTCAGGCAACTTCATGGTGAATTGTTTCGCGCCGCCGAAAATGGTCATACGATGGGGAGACAGTTCATTCACCCAGGCAAACGGTGACTGGTGCTGTATCGATGCATCGTCCTGTAGAATCGGCGTCAAATCGATGGTTACTGTAAAATATTTCAGCAGGTTCTGCAGAGTGGCCAGTGTGGATTTAATGGATTCGATCTGCTCCGAGAGTCGTTTGATTTCTTCTAGAATTCTTAAACGCTCATCTGCTTTCTGTACTTTTTCAAGCAATGCCAGCAACCGAGCTTTAGCCTCTTCGGCAACCGCCAGTCGTGCCTTAATATCTGTGTATTGAGCGGTCACTTCGATCGCTGAAATTTCTTTCGACAGTAAGTCTCCCAATTGGGCAAACGCAACAATCATTTCATCGAAACGGTCTCCGGGGATGCGCACCACAATTGATGTTTTGGTCATGGAGTCCACATATCCGCCGGCCTCCTTTGTAATGTCAGAAATTGCGTCCAATGCATCGAGAAGCCGTTTCACCCGCAAATGAAGATACCCACTGTAAATGATCATTGGATCATCGGGTTTGGGGCCTTTGGTTTGTGCCTTATCAGTATTCGGTACCTGTTGCGGCGCCTGTTTTGAGCCGGGTACGCGCTGAGGACTTTTCGGGGTCACCGATTTTTTCATTTCCCGTTCCATCGACACAGAACTGCTGTTCCCCGCACTCATGGGGGCCGGCATGGATTCGGCTTCCTCCTCCGCATACTCCATGTCTTCAACATAATATTCGCTCCCTACGCTTTGCCCTACATAGTCGTCTGCGGCAGCCGTCTCATAGTCCATCTGCGAAGGTGCGTATGCGGCATCTGCGGATGCCATTTTTGCATTATGGGCCCCATGAGATGCACCGCCGCATGCGGTTAACAGGACAATGAGGATTCCCCACCAGTATATGTTTTTCATTCTTCGCTCCAGTTTGAAGTGAGTTTTGTTTCAATAGTTCTACCCCGAACTGCAGCTGTTTGCACTTAATAGTGAACAACGTTTTCAAATTTTGGGGTACACTTCGGCGGATACAAATCTCCCCCTTTGACGAATTGTCTCTGTATAATATCTGAATCGAAAACGGAACGATCGAATCACCGCGCACACGTGGGGCGCGGAGTAGCTCGGAACGCGCTGAACTATGGCAGGATAGTATTCCTTGAGAGATATAATTAAGAGACAATTTTTCAAAAAGGGGCGTAAAAAATGGTAAGTTCAGATATTTTCGACGGTTTTAAACATTTCAGGCACAAAATGCTTGCGAACCTTCACCAGGCTCTTTGTCGCATCGGCCTTCAATACCGTGATGTTGGTGTTGTCGGGACGAATCAGGTCGCCCTGTACGACGTCATCGTCAAATTCATACTTGGTGACATCTTCATTTTCCTGGGCAAGAACAAAATGCCCGCTGCCCGCAATCATCAGGGTGAATACCAAAGCCAATGTTGTTTTCATAGTAGCGTCCTTTCGCTGTCGGCATGTGCCGAATTCATCTACTTAGTCGCTACGCCGATGAGAAAGGTTTTAAGGTTTTAAGGAGTTGTGAATTTATTCAAAAATTGAATTTACATGCTGCCAGAATCGGTCTTTGGGGTGGAGTTTAAGGTATTCGCGAATCTGTTCTTTTCCCTGGGCGTGATTGCCGTTTTTCATATTTCGACATGCATCTTCAAGCAGTCGTTCCGCCTCTGACATTGCTTCTGTATTCTGTTTCGTCGGTCCAGGTTCGGCAATTTCGACAACCATATCGTCGGGTTCAGGGGAAACGACGTCGATGGTTGAGGAATCAGGCGTTTCAGCGGTAGTGCTATCGCGGTTTTTCTTCTGCGATGGACGATGTTTTTCTTTTTTTTCTGTTTTCTTTTTCGGCATTGGAATAATTGCCGCACGCGGTTGCGGAACCGACAATTCGGGCACTTTCGGTCCGGGCAGATGGAATGTTTTTTCAGTAACCAACAATGCTGATATAATATCAGAACGGTCGATAATTCTTTGTTCCACCAGTTGGTTGCCTTCCACCCGGATGTATGTTCCCTGGGTAATATTGTGAACTTCTCCCTTTAGGTGCAACGCGATTTTTCCCTCGAACAGTCGCACCTCCAGAGAGGATGCTGACGCGGTGATAGCGAATGTGGTTCCCAATATTTCAATGGTTCCATTGGGGGTTCGAATTGAAGTATGTTCGGCTCGCTTGGAATATGTGGCCAGAATACGACCTGATGCCAAATGCAGTTCTCCCAAAGATGATTGTAGGCGCAGCCGGCTTTCTTCTGCCGTCCAGATTGTGGAATCATCTGCCATTATGAATTTTGCGCCGGTGTGTACCGGGACCTCGATGTCTTGATACAGCGGCGGAATAGACACCAGACCCTGCATTTCGAGCGGTGCGGTATTGACGGAATGGGTAATATCTCGAGGAGTCAGCGCGGGCGGCAGCGGGTGCGTCCAATTGAGATAGATGAAGGTGGCAACGCCGATCAAAATGAATGCCGCGGATGCGGCGAGTGCTGCCCACAAAATACGATGGTGACGCCATGAACGATCATCGTGCTGTACCACTGCCGCCAGCTTTCGTTTATTCAGCTCCAGCTGGGCATCGGAAACAGCGGACTGTTGATGCAGCTCGGTTTTCAATGCATTCAACATATACTGATTTCGGAATATGCGTTTGGTCATTTCCGCTCATCTCCCGTCAAGTCTTCCATCAACTCTTTCAATACAGGTCTACTCGCTGCCTTTTTAAAAATATCTTTGCGGGCAAAAAAGATCCTTGATTTAATGGTCGCCACATTTGAACCGGTGATAACCGCGATTTCATCGAGCGAACGATGGTCAATTTCAAAAAGAATGAAAGCGATGCGGCGCTTAGGGCTCAATGAATCGAGGACGCCATACAGTTCTTTCAGTTGCGCCTGAACCTGCGCTTGCCGTTCCTGTTGCGGTGCCGTTGGTATAGCGGTGGTATCATCGGTAGCGAAAGGGGTTCTCTTCTTTTGCCGAAGCCATGACAGCGCAACGTTTACCGCGATACGGTGAAGCCAGGTGGCAAACCGACTGTTCCCCTGAAATCGTCGGATTGAAGTGAACACCTGCACAAATACATCTTGCGTCAGGTCGTCAATTTGTGAATTTGGACCGAGAATGCTGAGCAGCAGTTTGCGCACCTGTACCACATGATCCTGGTACAGTTTTCCGATGGCCCACTGCTCGCCTTCCTGCGCTTTCTCGACCAGCGTTTGTTCCACCAGTACATCTTCCCGGGTGGCGGCATATTTTCTCGGTTTTGACAGTTCCAAAATACATTTTCCTCTTTATGGATGAAAGCAAGCGTCTTCAACTTTGGACGAAAAAACAACTGAAAAAGTTTTATTTAATTTTCGAATTTTTTGTGCATAGCGATGACCGCCAAAACGGCCAGTCCAATAAAATGGTTTCCGGGGGCAGGTGAGAACGGATTCTTCTCCATCGGGACCAATTCCGTATCTGAGTCGAGCGTGTGATATAATATTTGCAGAAGTGAAAATAGCAAAATTTACAAGTGGTTAAGAGATACGCACATGACGACAACGACGTTCGAACTTAATAATAATTTTAATGATACGATATGTATTTTGGAGTGAACAAGTACCGCGTTTGCAGCAGCAGCACGGGATAAAACATTCGTCAGTCGAACCAAATGAGCGCGTAAAACAAAATTCCATGCCTTCCCCAAAAAAAAATTATTTTTCTTCTCAAGATAGCGCCCAACCCACCGACATAACTAGTGTAGCCATGGAAGGCTCGTTCCGGATGCGTTAAGGCCGGCCAAAAACGGAATTGGTTTTTCAGGTGCTACGCCCACACATAACGGAACAAGGAGCACGAAGGCTCCCCGGGCCGCCCAGCCCGGCTTCCAAGGAGGAAGAACGATGGGATTGGTAATAAACACAAATACGCAGGCGATTAACGCCCAGAGGAACTTGACACGGACCAGTTCCTCTCTTTCGACGAGCATGGCGCGTCTGTCTTCGGGCTTGAGGATTACCTCTGCCAAAGACGACGCGGCGGGATTGGCCATCAGCGAAAAAATGAAAGCCCAGATTCGTGGGCTGAGTCAGGCGGAACGAAACGCCAACGACGGAATTTCGCTGGTACAGACGGCCGAAGGCGCAATGGACGAAATCAGCGGCATGCTTATTCGAATGAGAGAACTGGCGGTGCAGTCTGCCAACGGGACAACCGATTCGGATCAGAAAGGATTCCTGAACAACGAATTCAGTCAACTGTCAGACGAAATCACGCGAATTGCGAATTCGACTGAATTCAACGGCATTTCCTTGCTGAATGGAGATTCTACTGTATCACTGCAGATTGGTATCGGCACAGCTGCCGCCGACAATCAGCTGGACGTCGAATTGACTGACGTTAGGGCGACATCGTCACACATTGACGTCGACAGTGAGAATATTTCTACAGCAACAGATGCGCTTTCGGCGATTGACACGATTGACACGGCAATCACGAACCTTTCTGAACAGCGAGGCATTTTGGGTGCTTATCAAAACCGATTGTCAAGCACCGTGAATAACCTTGCGACAACCCGTGAAAATTTGGCGGCCTCGAACAGCCGAATTCGAGACGTCGATGTTGCCTCTGAGTCAGTTGAAATGACGAAGAGCCAGATCCTTATGCAGGCCGGAACAGCAGTGCTTGCCCAGGCAAATGGTTTGCCGAGCATGGCGCTGGCGTTAATCGGCTGATTTTTCAGGTGCCGCCCCTCCCGATGGAAGGGAGGGGTGAGGCGCCGACTATCCGGACGGAACCGGATAAGTGAGGTGGTAAGATGCCGAATACAAAAACCATTACCGGAATTCAGCGTGGACCGGATTTTGAGAGGGAAGCTCATGAAATTCACCATGTTGAACGAATTCAACGGGAAGTGAAAACGAACTCGAAAGCAGAGGTGAATGAACCTCTGATTCGGGCGGCGGTGGAAGCAGGGCAGGAAATCGGGCAATCCATGGGGAATTCCGTAGACGTGAAGTACGATCGCGAAAATGACCTGGTTGTCATGCAGATTACATCCGCTGATGGAGAGGAAGTGATTCGTCAGATTCCACCGGAAGATGCGATCCGAACCGCACAGCGGATAAAAAAACAGCAGGCGCAGTTTTGGGAAAGCATTATGTAACCGCATGCGCGGTGTAGAAGGAGCAATAACATGGGTATCACCTTTTCGGGGATCAGCTCTGGTATCGATACCGGGTCCATTGTTGAGTCTTTTGTTTATTCAGAGAAAGCCGGCCTTCGGCAGATGGAAAATCAGAAGAAAGAGTACAATGATCAGCTATCGGGAATTCGAACGCTAAATTCAAAGTTGCAGACGCTGCAGACAACCATGCAGGAGATGTCTGAGATTGGTGATTTCCTCTCCTACTCCGCGGTGTTTTCAGAGGAAGACGCCATGGATGTCACCGCAACAGGTGACGCATCCCCCGGTGTTTATGATGTGAAAGTGGTTCGATTGGCGCAGGCGGAAAGAGACTACTCCACCGCTACATTTGCCGACAAAACGGCGTTGGGCGCTGCTGGAGAGGGAACGCTTTCGATTACAGTGGGTTCCGGCGATGCGGTGGATATCGAGATTACTGACACGATGTCGCTCGAAGACATCGTAAACGAAATCAATGGCTCCGATGCCGGTGTGAGTGCCAGTCTGCTGTTTAACGGCAGTGAATACACGGTGCAAATTGCCGGCAAGGAAACCGGTGATCCGTTGGATGCGGGGATTTCCTTCGCTGAGTCGGGAACGCTGAATTTCGGTTTTTCGGAATTTAAAAGTGCTCAGAGTGCTGAAATTACAATCGATAATATTACCATTAACAGCGACACCAATACATTTGAGGATGTGCTGACCGGGGTCACCATTAATGTAAATGAGGAAACCGAAGATTCTTTTCAGCTGAAAATTCAGCCGGATGACGACAAAATCGAAGAGACACTGAAAGGTTTTGTTGACAGTTACAATGAAATCATGGCGCTCGTGAAAAAGGATTCTTCTTCGAACTCGACCCTGCGATCTCTTCAAATGCAGATGGGAATGACCATTGCCAGCGAAATCGGCGATGTGGGTGGGGTATTTAAAGCACTTTCTCAAATCGGCATAAAAACCGGCAGTGACGGTTCTTTGTCATTGGATTCTGATGATTTGGAAGAAGCATTGGCACGAGATACTCGTGGTGTGGCTCAACTATTTGCCGGAAATGACGATGGTAGTGTTAACGGGTTGGGAGATATTCTGGATGAGTTTATCGATAGATATGTGTCCAGTGTGGACGGTGTATTGAAAGCGCAGGAAAGCGGCTTGCAGAAGATGATTTCGAATCTGGAGAATTCGATTCTTCAGGAGGAAGGCCGTATCGATGGATATGAACAAGGACTTGTGGCCAAATTCACCGCAATGGAAATTTCAATGAACCAGCTTCAATCACAGATGAGTTATATGTCTTCAATGATGTTTTAAATAGTAACGAATGTAAGGAGTGCTGTATGCAGAATTTAATGGGTTACAGGCAGCAGGCGTACAAGAAAGTTCATGTGGAGACAGCGAATCCGGGTAGGGTGCTGTTGCAACTGTACGATGCGGCTATCCGTTTTGTGGAAAAGGCCCAAGAGCAGATTACCGCCGGACAGGCCGGTCCCAAAGGGGAGAGCCTTCGCAAAGCCCATGCGATCATCGCTGAGTTTATTAATGCGCTAGATCATAAGATGTCACCGGAGCTATGTTCCAATCTGGAGCTGATCTATGGTTTTATGCTCGAACAGATTGCCGAAGCCAACGTGCACATGAATGCACAGGCGTTGGATCCCGTATTGATTCATCTTCGTTCGATGCGGGAAACCTGGCAGATTGCCGTGAATCAGGCGCAAATGGAAAACGCACCGGCGACCGGGGTTGGGGGTGCACTGTGAACGCGAATCAAACCATTCGTACCCTGAAGAAATGGCATGCGCTTTTGGCTTCTTTTAATGATGTCGTTATAGATATTACAGGGGAGCAGACGGTTGTTGATGCTGAGTTGAAAGAGCGTCAACAAATTATTGACTCCCTTCAACATCTTGACGGTGAGCTGACCGAAATCCGAGCTCGGAAGGCCGCCGGGTGGCCGGATTTTGACGCTGAAACCGTCAAAAAAATTGAATTATTAATTGAAAAAGGCAACGCAATTACAAACACTTGCATTGCAAACGACCAAAAAAACGTTGATATTGCTGCGAACTTACGCAGAGAGATCTCTGCCAATATTGGTAACGTGCGGAAATCTAAAGGATATTTAATGTCCTCACACGTTGCCAAGCAACGTCCCTCCATTATCGTCGATAGTCACGCATAACTTTGGCATCACTCTTGCGATAACACCTGTCAGGCCAACGAATGGCAGGTGAAAAAGTGACTGAAGAACAAACTTTAAAAAGAAAAGAAGAACAGAATCCGGGTGTGATTCTATCGGAGCGATTTTTACATCGAGTCGATTCCAACGCCGACGAGAATTGGTTCATGTTCGCGGATGCGGACCAGATTCTGAATCGTCTGGCAGAACACTTCGCGCTGGTACCGTTCAATCTGGACGACTTCAATTCAATTTTTTCAGATGGCCAAGTGACTATCAAAGAAGATATGCCGCGTTTCCAACAATCGCAAAGGGACGGGCTTCACGTACCCAAGGAGGGACAAGATGGGACTGGTAATTAATACCAATATTGCTTCTATGAATGCTCAACGGAACTTGAGCAGAACTGAAGACTCACTGAACACCAGCATGGCGCGATTGTCGTCTGGTATGCGAATCACGGCATCTAAAGACGACGCTGCGGGCCTGGCCATTTCTGAAAAATTGCGCGCACAAATTCGTGGACTGGGGCAGGCGGAGCGAAACGCGCAGGACGGCATTTCGTTGGTGCAGGTTGCTGAAGGTGCATTGAACGAGGTCGGCAACATTCTGATTCGGTGCAGGGAGTTGGCGGTTCAGGCGGCTACAGGGACCCTGGGGTCTCAAGAGCGTGGTTACCTGAACAACGAACTGAATGAACTGATGGAGGAAATCGATCGTATTGCGGGAGTCACAGATTTCAACGGCATGCAGCTGTTGGATGGTACCGCATCGTTTGATTTGCAGGTTGGCATTCGAAATCATATTGATGATCGAATTCAAGTGGTGATCAGTACGATGAGTACGTCAGGTATCGGTCTCGCCGGAGTACAAATCAGCGGTGGAACCGGTTCAAATGCGAGAAATGCACTGACCTCATTGGATACGGCGATTAACAGCGTATCGAAAATTCGCGGTGACTTGGGTGCTATTCAGAATCGATTGGCGAGCACCATTAAAAACCTGGCGACTCAGCGTGAAAATCTGTCGGCCGCGAACAGTCGAATTCGAGACGTGGATGTCGCCGAGGAAACCGTAACCCAGACGCGCAGTCAGATTTTAATGCAGGCGGGCATATCGGTGTTGTCGCAGGCAAACCAGTTGCCGCAGATGGCGTTGGCGCTCATCGGACAGTAAAGCGAGTGAAACAGGGGTCATGTTGACGCCCGAAGAAAAGAAAATACGGAGAGAATTAAATGCAGAACGAACTTCGAAACGTTGAACAAACGCCTGTAGTTCCCATCCCGAAGGAGATGAATCGCAATGAGCTGTTGTTAGCACTGTACGCCAGCGCAATTCGGAATGTGAAACAGGCCAGAGAAGAAATCGATTCCGGTGACAAGACGGCAGAGCAACTGTTCAGTCTCGGAAAGGCGTACTGGATTATTGAGCATTTCATTGATTCGCTTGATTTTGATCTGGCGCCGGAACTGTGTGCGGATTTGCAGTCGTTGTACCACTCGATGATGGAAAAAATGACTGATGCATACAACACTATGACCAGTGAACCGCTCGTGCCGGTTATTTCCGCTCTGGAAGAGCTTCATATGACCTGGCAAGAGGCAATTGCGATTTCTTCGGGGACGCAGCAAATCCGCGAGGCATAAAATCGCGCAGGCGACAACAATTCGTCGCGTCATGGGGCGGTACACCATGTTGGATGCCACCTTGAACGCGGCGGTGCATAAAAAAGGGGTCGATAAAATGACGCTAAAAACCATTACCATTGATGCTTCAACCAAAATCGTATCCCCTGAAGTAAGGTTGGCAGAGGTGCCGCAGGCCGGCGTATGGCAATACGTGGGAACCTGCATCGACTACTCCACCGACACGTCCGACGGGGTCATCAGAGACTTGAATCATGCCACTCAAGCAGCGGCCAACAAGCTTGCTGAAAAATTATCTCTCCGTAATATTTCGATTGAAGTGGTGATAGATCCGTTGATTCCGCCGACGAGCATTTCGTTGTCGCAGATGGTTCCGCTGATTGTAGACATCGGCGAGAACGCATCGGCCGCTGTGGAGCCGGGGCCCGGGACTGTCGTTTTGAAAACATGGTGGAGAGGCGGATACGCGGGTGTGGATGCCATCGGCAAGGACGCGGTGATTCCCGACGTAATTAAAAAGAACCTGATGGCACCCGGTTTTTCTACTCGAGTAGGTGAATGGGATACGGGTTTCGGACTTCATCTGGCCAGCGAAAAGGCCAAAGAACTGAACGGACGTGTGGAATATTTTGAGCCCGAAGAACGGGGCGCGGGATTTCGGTTTTCAGTACCTATCAAAGCAGCAACTTCCGCAGGATCTCCGGAAGCAGAAGTGGGAATTCCCATGTACGGAGATGAAAGAAAAGAAAATGCCATGGCGCTCAATTGGTATTTTCCCGCAATCAGCGAGTCGTTGGAGGTGAACTGTTATGGATATGAACAGCGTCAGTATCGAGCCTGAAAAGGCGTTGCGTGAAGCAAGAAATATTCTGAAATACGATCTCATCCGCGAGAAAGCCCGTAAAATTGATGGGCCCATCGTGGAAATCGTTTCGTATCCGAACGGCCGGCCCGGCGGGTTCATGTGGTTGAGCGGAAAAGCGTTTGTCCGTGGGGATGCACCGTTGGGGTTTGACGTGAGCGATATGGAAACGGGACAGCCCTGGTTGTCAGATGTAAAGATGGCCATATGGTTATTCGGGCCTTCCCGTGTGGCTGAACCCCATGCGGTGTATCGGTGGCTTTGGAAGGTGATGGATGAGCATGCGCCGTTTTATATGACAACTGAAATTCCCTGGCGCGGAAAATTGCCTCTCGAAGGCGAATACGGCCAGTACAGCGATGAGGAGATACACGCGGTGCTGGTGCGAAACGGATTTGAACACATACGTCATACCAATAACGGCCCGTATTTCAGACTTTGGTCATGCAGCAAGTCGGCGAATCTTCACTATCAGACGTTTCAGCGGGTGGAACGACATCTCGCACAGGGAGACTGGCAAATAGCAGTGGAAGCACTGGGAGAACTGGATGAACACCTGGACAGCATGTCGGCAGTTAGAGAATACGCACTGCTTCTGGCAGCTTGTCACGACCTGGCGGGCAATACTCGGCAGGGCTACGTGGCATTGAGCGAAACGTTGCGTATCGATTCAGAATGCGCCCGGGCAATGTGCGGGCTGGGTCGGCTGGCAGCGTTAAATGATGACCTCGATGGCGCGAACGTGTTTTTCTCGGCGGCATTGAACAAATCGCCTTGTATGGTTGCGGCGTTGCGCGGACACGCGGTAGTCAGTGAGTATCTGGGAGACACGGAAACCGCGTACCTGGACATGATGGATGCGTCCAACTTCAGGCCCACAGATGACGATTTGCTATTCGAAGTGATTCGTCTTGGAAATTCGTGTGGAAAACAGGACCAGGTCGCCGAGTATCTGCATGAGCGGGATCTCTCCATGAACACCGTCACCCACCGTCAATACCCTGCGGCTTCCATGTCTGAAGAAACGTCAGGTGAAGACTACGCCGCCATTTCATAGGTTGCCCCCTGAACGAATCCTCCACGAAAATATGAATCCTCATTAAAAAATGGCTTTCATCACACAATTGTCGTACCATTGGTGACCGGGTGAATACATGTGTATTCTCAGGTCATCATACCGGGGGGCAAAACGGTAGATATTTATGTTCCGACCTTTTTTTCAATATGCGTTTTTGCTTTTCACATGCCCGGCGGTTCTTTTTTGGGGGTGTCAAACGGAGCCGGTGATTCACCAGTTATTCGGAACCGACGCTCAGTCATCGGATTATCTGACAGACACAGAACTGACCGACTGGAGTTATGACACCGCGGATAATCTGGGCGGCGCAGATCAGGAATGCTATACCAAAACAGTGGACGGTGCGAGAACCGTATGGTGTGATACACCGCAGATCATCGCTCAGGAATGTGATGAGTACGCTTCGTCGTGTTGCTGTCGCGCTCCCTGTCAACCCAGCATGTGTGTTGGAAACGATGAATCTGTACCGTGCAGCTATTTCGATTTGGCTGAATCTCTGGGCTACTGCAATCTGTCCCTCGACATCGTACCGGTGTATTATTCCTGTAGCGGCAATTGCACACCGCGAAGCCAATGCAACGACTACCGCGCCGACGGTTTCTGTCGCGACGAAAATTCCGCAGATGAAGGGCTGTGCCTGTTGTATGAATCCGAAGGCGAGCTTCAGCCCTATTGCCAACTGACGTGCGAAATGCAATTTTGTGACAGCTCGCACATGTGTGTACCGATGTACAATAGCGTCGGTGTGTACAGTGGCTTCGGTGCTTGTCATCCAATCTAGACACAACTGCTTTTAACGTGTTGAAATTACAAAACAATACAGATTTGATACAAATTTGTATCAAAGGTCGTTTTTTCTGGTTCAAATAGCCGTTCTTATGACAAATATATGACATTGCTCTGTTACCTGTTATTGTATCTGAAACCCGCTGTGAGGAAGAAGCGTAATGAGTCGTAGTGAGCATGAGGTAAAAGTTGTCGGTGACATTGATGTCAGTGGCTTTCCTGTACCTGTAAAACGACTGAACATAATTGTCGGCAGCTTCGGTAGCGGCAAGACCGAAATATCCGTAAATTGGACTGCAGCGCTCGCCCGGTTCGGACATCGCGTCAAACTTGCGGACCTCGATATGGCCAATCCGTATTTTCGCAGTCGGGAAGCACAACAGTTTTTACGGGAGCAGGGGGTTGTTCCGGTGGTTCCCCATGGAGAAGTTCAATTCAGCGATTTGCCTGTGTTGGTTCCACAAATAAAGGGAATGCTGCAGCGGGCCGACGATGACTTTTCATTTTTTGATGTGGGCGGGGACGAGACCGGCGCCAAGGTGCTCGCTTCTTTGCGCAGCGCCATTGGAGATGCCCCTTACATGTTGTATCAGGTGATCAACGAGCGTCGTCCCTTTACAGGTACGGTTGCCGGTTGTCTTGAAATGAAATCGAGAATTGAAACCGTGGCCGGTCTTACAGTGGGCGCTTATATTAATAATACACATCTAATGGAATATACCGACGAAAGCATTGTTCGTGCAGGTATGGCACTTTGTGAACAGTTGGTTCATCAATCGAAGGTGCCGGTCGCATTCACAACGGTAATGGAGGGTGTCACAGACACAACAAAGTTGAAAAACGCGTCCGATTATCCTATTTGTGTACTAAACAGACGGATGCTGCCACCTTGGCTCAATCACGACGCTCAAAACTCATGGCCTATTGCCGCAGCAGACAGAAGAGGATGACTGATGCCTTTAATCAAGGTAGTAAATGATAAATGCAAGGGGTGCGAATTGTGCATCAATGCGTGCCCCCAAAAGATTATTCGACTGTCAGATAAGATCAACACGCAGGGGTTTCGCTATGCCCAGGTGGTGGATAAACCCCGGTGTATCGGATGTAAACTCTGCGCGTTGTCGTGTCCGGACCTGGCGATAGAAGTATTTGCCGAAGGCTGTCGATACGAATTTTATCCGTACTAGGAAGTGAACGTATGGCAAAAATTTTGATGAAGGGAAATGAAGCCATTGGAGAAGCCGCCATCAAGGCGGGGTGTCTTCATTTTTTCGGTTATCCGATTACCCCTCAAAATGAACTACCCGAATATCTTTCCAAGCGTCTGCCCCAGGTGGGCGGAAAATATATTCAGACCGAGAGTGAAGTGGCTACCAGTAATATGATCTTCGGCGCCGCCGGTGTGGGAGTGCGCGTGATGACGTCGTCGTCATCACCGGGAATCAGTCTCATGTCTGAGGGGTTGTCATATCTGGCCGGGGCTGAGCTGCCGGCTGTGATTGTCAATATGATGCGTGCCGGCCCTGGATTGGCGGGGATTCTACCTGCACAGAGCGATTACGCACATGCCACGCGCGGCACCGCTCACGGCGATTTCGAGTTGATTGTGTTGGCGCCGTCATCCGTTCAGGAGGCAGTTGATCTCACTATCTTGAGTTTCGAACTGGCTGAAAAATACCGCAATCCGGTGATGTTGTTGGGCGATGGGATGATAGGCCAGATGATGGAACCAGTGGAGTTTCCCGATGTGGAGGTAGGGCCACCCATGAAGGCTGCCGACTGGGCACTTACCGGATGCAAGGGACGCGAACCACGACTGGTGTCATCGCTGTTTCTGGACCCTGTCGAATTAAATGAAAAAAATCACGAACGGTTTGCGCGATACAAAGTGATTAAAGACAATGAAGCCCGCCATGAATTATATAATTGCGATGAACCGTACGATGTGCTCATAACCGCTTTCGGTGTAATGAGTCGCGTATGCAAGTCGGCGATTCAGGAGCTGAAAGGGCAGGGCATTAATGTGGGAATGTTTCGGCCGATCACTGTCAAGCCGTTTCCCTCGGAGCAGTGCTCGGCAGCGATTTTTAAATCGAAGCGCGTGCTCGATGTTGAAATGAATATGGGCCAGATGCTGGTTGACATTCAACTGGCCGCCAACGGAAAACGCGAAGTTGATTTTATGGGCAAGTGCGGTGGTCTGACTCCTTCAATAGAAGATGTTATTGAGAGTGTTCACAGTACATTGGCGAAGATCAAGGGAGGGGTTGCATGAGAAAGATTTTTTCTCACACAGAAGGAATGATTACCGACCCCATGCATTACTGCCCCGGGTGCACCCACGGAATTATCCATCGTTTGGTCGGCGAAACGCTGATTGAACTCGGCATTCGCGAACGAGCGGTCGGCATATCGCCGGTCGGATGTTCGGTGTTCACCTATAAATACTTCCGCTGCGACATGTTTCAGGCATCTCACGGACGAGCCCCCGCGGTAGCTACCGGAGCGAAGCGGTGTCGACCGGAGTTGGTGGTTTTCTGTTATCAGGGGGACGGCGATTTAGCGGCCATCGGAACATCTGAAATCATTCACGCGGCGAATCGTGGTGAAAAAATCACCTGTATTTTCGTGAACAACGCCATCTACGGGATGACCGGAGGGCAGATGGCGCCGACCACCATACCGGGGCAGCGAACCTCCACCACTCCTGGTGGACGCAATGTGGCGGAAGATGGATTCCCGTTGAAAATGTCTGAGATATTGTCTCAATTACAGACACCGGGGTATATTGCACGCGTGTCCATGCATTCTCCTGCTGAGATCATTAAGGCCAAACAGATTGTACGCAAGGCATTTGAATACCAAGTATCCAATACTTGCTTCAGCTTTGTGGAATTTCTTTCCACTTGTCCGACCAATTGGGGGATGTCTCCGGTAGATTCTCTTAACTGGATGAAAACGAATATGTTACCTTATTATCCTTTGGGTGAACACAAGATTCCAGAAAAACACGAGGGAGGCAGTCGATGAAAACAACAGACGTTCTGTTCGCCGGTTTCGGGGGGCACGGCATGTTGATGGCCGGGAAACTGTTGGCGATGGCGATGATCAAGCAAGGGAGGCAGGTGTCGTGGCTTCCCGCGTACGGAGCCGAAATGCGCGGAGGGACTGCCAATGTAACCGTTTGTATATCCGATGGAGACGTGATGTCGCCATATATTGAACGCCCCAATTCACTCGTGGTGATGAATACGCCCTCATTGCACAAGTTCGGCCCCAAAGTGAAAACGGGAGGGCTCGTTCTGGTAAATTCAACCTTGGTGAGAGAATCGTTTGAACGAGACGATTGCCATGTGCTGTACCTGCCGGCAGGTGATATCGCCATGGGCCTCGGAAATGTGAAGGCGACAAATCTTGTGCTTTTGGGTGCATTCATCGGGTTGTCAAAAATTGTCACCAAAGAAGATATGATCGAAGTCATACAGGAGTCGTTTACATCGAAGTCCAAGTTTATTCCGTTGAATGTGTCGGCATTTGCCGCCGGTTATGAAGAAGGTACCAAGCTTCGTCTCGAAAATGATGTTGAGCTCGAACTGGAAGATGAGGAACGGGATTCCACGTATGCGTATTCGAACGGCTAGTGATCTCTCCCAGTGGGCTGAACACGTCCGCAAACGGGAAGCGAATATATCAATTCAGATTAAAGTATGCGGCGGTGCCGGTTGCCGTGCGGCCGGTGCCGAAGTGTTACGGGATGCGTTGATCCAGGCCGCCGGGGAGCAGCAGCGAAAAATTGAAATAGATTTTGACAAGTGTCTGGAATCCGACGCGAATACGTTTATCGGTATGACCGGCTGCCAAGGATTATGTCAGGCCGGTCCGCTGATAACGATGAATGGAGAGCTTCTGGTAGGGGTTCGCCCCAAAGATGCAGCAGATGTGATACGCGCGGCGAGTGGCGAGATTTCAATGCCGGCGCGCTTATATTATCGGAGCAATCCCGGCGGTACGCCGCTGAAACAAAAATCGGAAATACCATTTTATGCACATCAGGAACTTCTCGCGTTGAAACATTGTGGCGAGTTGCTTCCGCAAAGTCTCGCATCGTATGTGCATCTGGGCGGTTTTACCGCACTTTTCAATGCATTTCAAAAATCGCCCGAAGAAGTGATCGATATTGTTGATGCCAGTGGGTTGCGAGGTCGCGGCGGTGGTGGGTTTCCGACCGGGCGCAAGTGGCGTTCGTGCGTGGACGCGTCGAAAGCTGGCGACAACGAGTGTTATATTGTGTGTAACGGTGATGAGGGCGACCCCGGAGCCTTTATGGATTGTGCGCTGATGGAAGGCAATCCGTTTGTGGTTCTTGAAGGAATGATCATCGGCGCCTACGCAATCGGCGCGAGTCAGGGGTACATCTACGTGCGCAACGAGTATCCGGTGGCGGTGTCCCGGTTGCGAAAGGCGATTGTTATGTGCCGGGAGGCCGGGCTGCTCGGAGACAATATTTTTGACAGCGATTTCAGCTTCAACATAGAACTGGTTCGCGGCGGCGGCGCGTTTGTCTGTGGAGAATCGTCGGCTTTGATGCGCAGTATTGAAGGAAAGATAGGCGAACCCACTTCAAAATATATTCGGTCGACCGAGCAGGGCCTGTTCGGCCTTCCTACGGTATTGAATAACGTTGAGACATTCGCTTGTGTGCCTTTTATACTGAGCGAATCGGGAAGTCGCTTTTCAAAATTCGGAACCGAGCAATCGAAAGGCACGAAAGCGTTTTGTCTAGCAGGATGTGTCAAGCACACCGGGCTGGTTGAAGTTCCCATGGGAACAACGCTGCGGGACGTAATTTTCACCATCGGTGGCGGCATACAGAATGACCGTCCGTTTAAGGCTGTTCAGACCGGCGGCCCGTCCGGCGGATGTCTGCCCGCTGAAAAACTTGATTTGCCGGTGGATTTCGATGAACTCACACAAGTCGGTTCAATGATGGGGTCTGGGGGAATGATCGTAATGGATGACCGTTCGTGTATGGTGGATGTGGCCAGGTATTTCACTCGGTTTCTGCTGGGCGAATCGTGTGGAAAATGCGTGCCCTGCAGAGAAGGGTTGTATCAGCTGCACACATTGCTGAACGGTATTTCGAAAGGTATTGCGACAAAGCGTACCCTCGATGACATCGAACTGCTGGCGTGCGAAATGAAAAAAAGCGCGTTATGCGGTTTGGGCAAATCTGCGCCGAACCCGATTCTCTCTGCGCTGAACAATTTCAGAGATGAATTTGAAGAACATGTGAATCTGAAGCGTTGCCGCGCGGGCGTATGTGCCGGACTGACCACTTTTGTCATCGACGAAACGAAATGCACCGGTTGTCTGCGCTGTAAAAGCGGATGCCCTGTTGATGCTATTTCCGGCTCCGCCAATCAGACGCATGTGATTGATGAGCAAAGATGCATTCGCTGCGGCGCGTGTCGGCAGGTTTGTCCGGATGACGCAGTGCAGGTTGCAAAATAAGGAAAACAATGATTCTTCGAATTGATGGAAAACAGATCGAAGCCAAAAAATGGGATACCATATTAAGTGCGGCAAAGCGAAACGGCATTTCTATTCCGTCGCTTTGTCATCACGACGCCCTCGAAAACGTGGGTGCGTGCCGGCTTTGTGTGGTTGAGGTGAAAACCTCATCGAACGGAGAGCGAAAGCTGGTTACCGCCTGCGAGTACAAGGTTGCGCCACATATTGAAGTGTTTACGCATTCAGAAGCCGTCCGCCGTTCCAGACAGACCACCCTTGATTTGTTGTTGGCGCGTGCACCGGAGAACAAGCTGCTGCTTGATTTGTCGAGAGAGAACGGTGTTGAGTCAACCAGTTACTCAACATCGCCCGACGCCAATGAGTGCATTCTCTGCTATCTGTGTACCCGCGCTTGCGAAAAGATGGGATGCAATGCCATTTCGGCGGTAGGAAGAGGACAGGGGAAATCAATACAACCCCCGTTCCTGACCGTTCCGGATGCCTGTGTGGGATGCGGCAGTTGCGCCGCCATTTGTCCCACCGGTTTTATTGAAATGATTGATATGCCCTCGAAGCGGGTAATCTGGGGGAAAGAATTTGAACGGGCGAAATGCGAATCGTGCGGCGCACCGCTGATTCCGGTGGCCTATCGGGAATGGGCCATCGCCAATCGAGAATTGCCTGAAGATTACTATCTGCAATGCCAGGAGTGCAAACGAAAAGAATTGGCTTCGAAGTTTTCGGGATTGGGGGTTTCGTGATGGAAAAAACCCTGGTTGTGATTCCCTCAAAATGCACCGGCTGCGGCACCTGTAAACTGGCATGCTCCATGGTAAAGGGGAAGGGGGAGATTATCGCACGCAGTCGCATTCATATTCATACCACGGGACCGGACTCCCATGTGCAAACCACATGTCTGCAATGCGTCGAGGCGGCCTGCATGAAAGCGTGTGATACCGGCGCACTGGTTCGCAATGTGGAAACGGGCGCCATCGAGGTAAACGCCGATCGGTGTATTGGCTGTGGGCTGTGCGAAATCGCATGTCCGTTCGGTCATATGCATTTCAATTTGCAAACCGGAAAATCCGAAAAATGCGATTTGTGCGGAGGGGACCCGGCGTGTGCCCGCTTCTGTCCCCACGGTGCGCTGGAGTACAAATAGAAACACTCGCCGATACTGAATTTGAGGCTTATCAATGAAACTACTATTTTTACTTTTTGTCGTCGCACTTCTTGTCGCTTCCTGCATCATGCCGCCGGGAGAAAAAAAAGAAACGGTTCACGCTCCAGATTCATCGGAATCGGCGAATGCCATTGTTGATGCGCAGCTGAATATCACGCTTTCGCCTCCCAAGGTGGCGGTTCAGAACAAAGAGATTCCCCACTTCACAAAGGGCCTGAATCTGGGGAATGCGTTGGATGCACCGGCCATTGGTGAATGGGGCGTGATGCTGGATGAGCTCCATTTTAAATATGCCAAAGAGGGTGGATTTGACCATGTTCGTTTTCCGGTTCGGTTCAGCGCTCACGCGCAGAGCGAAGCACCCTATGTAATCGATGAGGCGTTTTTTAAAATTGTGGATTGGGGATTGGACGAAGCCGAAAAAAACGGTCTAGGGGTTCTTCTTGATGTGCACCATTATGAAGAATTGATGAAGACACCCGAGCAACATAAAGAACGATATTTGACTTTATGGAAACAAATCGCCGAAAGATATCAGAATCGTCCTGAAACAGTGGCGTTTGAATTACTGAATGAACCATGTGACCAGCTGAAGATTGAAATTTTGAACCCGTTGATGAAGGAGGCGCACGAGTTGGTGCGCCGCAGCAACCCCAATCGCCTGTTGTTTGTCGATAGCTACTTCTGGGCCAACACGGAGTGGTTGGATGACATGGATGTTTCATTTTTTGACACGAATACCATTGCAACCTTTCATATGTACCAGCCCATTTTATTTACCCATCAGGGCGCACCGTGGATGGACCCGGAGTACCGTGTGGCAAAGGTGATTTTTCCCGGCCCTCCCAAAACGCCGGTGCCGATTACCGGCGCGGCAAAAGCAGCCGAATGGGCGAACGAATGGCTGACTCAATACAACACGCTGCCCGCCGATACAAACCCCAGCGGGCCCAAAACGATTTGGGAGGAATTTGACCGGGCTACAGCGTTCGTGAAAGAAACCGGCCATCGAGTGTATCTCGGAGAATTCGGTGCGATTGACTACGCCGATTCCAGAAGTCGCACAATCTTTTTGAAAATGGTTCGAACCGAAGCGGAACGAAGAGGCATCGGTTGGGCGATATGGGACGACGGTGGAAAAAACAAAGTTCTCGATATTCAATCTGGCACTTGGACGGAGGCGGTATACGATGCATTGTTTGATTAATGTGAATTCTCTCATCGAAAGCACACAGAATATGGTTTTTCACTATTCGCTACGAATAAAAATTCGCTAGCGCAGGACAACATTATGAAAAAGAAACTCATTTATTTTCATCGTTGGCTTTTCTGGACGTTCAGCAGGCTGTTTTGTGTTGTGTATCTTCGCCCGAAATTCAAATTGGAAGTGAGAAACACAGAACAGAAAATTCCCAAGCGCCCATTTATTATGGTCTCGAACCACGGCACATTCTTTGACCCATGGTTGATTGGACATCTTAGCCCGTATCCCTTGTCCATTATGATGAACGAAGAAGGGTTCAAAGCACCGAAGTTTGTGCAATGGTATCTGCGAAATATCGGAGCGTTTCCCAAAAAGAAAGGGGAGTCGGACATTGCCGCCATGAAATATACGTTGAAAACGTTGAAGGAAGGGTACCCAGTATTGATTTTTCCGGAAGGTCAAACCACCTGGGACGGGCAGACGCAACCTGTATTCAGTGGCATTGAGAGTATTATTAAAAGGTCAAAGTTGCCGTTGGTGATGATGCGTATTACGGGAAATTTTATCAGCAAACCTTGGTGGTCGGAAAGTTTTCGTCAGGGGAAGGTTATTGTTCATCGTAACATACTATCAGTTGATCAATTGGCCGATATGAGCAAGGCCGATATTCGGGATGCGGTGATTCAGTTTATTGGAAACAACGATTTGAATAATACCGAAATGCTCAATACGCGGTTTTCGGGCGCCCCCGCTACGGTGGGTATCAATCGATTCATGTGGATGTGCCCATCATGCAGCACGGAAGACCATATCAAGGGAGAAGGTGACACTGTTCAATGTACAAAATGCAGTGCGTCATGGTCACTGGATGCTCATTTTCGCCTAACGCCGCGAAGTGACAATGCAAGTGAAATCGGTAATCTGTACGATTGGTCGATGTGGCATAAGCAACAGGTAAAAAATAAAATCTCAGACGCTGATGCAACAGATATATTGACGGCCAATACAGGGGTTCATTATTGTGATGTAACCGATTTGGGAGAATACCCGACCATTTCAAAAGGAACCCTCACGCTTACAAAAAAGGATCTCTCTTTCGCCCCGGAAGATAACGCCGTAGAACCATTTGTACTTTCTGTTGAAAAAGTGAACGATTATGTGTTTCAAATGAAAACCATTTTCGAGTGTAGAGCGGAAGGAAAAGTATACAAATTTCGGTTTGAAGACGACAGCGCCATGAAGTGGGTGTACTATTTCAGATATCTCAATAATTACGCTGATTGCGAAGAACGCGGGTATATCTGATAATCCCGACGAGCCCCAGACATATGTTCATGAAGCCGTCGAAGGGAGTCGAGCAGCATTTGAGTTGATTCCGTATCCAGACCGCTAGTGGGTTCATCGAGCAGCAGAAGCTGAGGTTCAACAAACAGCGCACGGGCGATAAGGGTACGTTGGCGTTGTCCACCAGACAACTGTCGATACGGAAGGTGGAGGAATGAAGACAGTTCAAGTTCGTGTATCAACTCATTGTATACTCCGAACAGGTGCCGGCAATTCTGTCAATTGCAGTACAACAGCGGGGGTCACACTGCTTGCACAAGTCAGACTGGATAAATAATCACATTTGTGGGAATGCGGATGAGAGCGGTTATCGGCGCTGCGAGAATGACGCGAAATTGCACTACGCATATTGTCATTGACTTGATGCCCGACGGTTGAGTCAGGTTCGTAGAGTCGTAAGAGGATAACCTGAGAAAGTTGATGTTCCGTAACCAGAAGATGATGCAACGCCCCGATTTGCCGCATCGCAAATAAAAACCAAAAAGAAAAATGCATATTTTTTTGAATGATTTTTATCTCGAAACATCGTCGTCACTCCGACGGGAAGAAGATAGTCACTTTTGCTTAAAGATCAACTTTCTTCTACGCTGTCGACAGAAACATCTTTCGGGCTGTTCTCATCGGGAGCGGCTTCTGCCGCATTGTCAGATTTACTGGTGAGCTTGAATTTTACACGCTTTTTCTTTCCATCTTCATTCGGAACAAAACGGACATTTGTTGTGATTTCGAACGACAAACTGGTCAAAACTTTAGTCGCTTCTTCCGCCAAATCTGTTTTTTCAAGCAGTTCTCGAACTTCCCTGGCGATAATTTTCACTGCGGCGTGTTTGGTTTCATCCACTTGTTTGAAAATGTAATTGAGCGCTTCCTTCGGCATTTTCAGCTCGTTGACCACCTGGCGCACTTTTCCCTTTAGCACTTTGTCAAAAATTGAATTTTCGCTCTGTTCTTCTGTCGATTCTTTTTTTTCGTCAGTCATTATTATTCTCCGCTACGGTTGATACACCGGTTGCAACAGGGGAGGGGAATTTCTTTCCTGACTTGGCTTATCCGGTGCGCTACTAGAGTTTGTTTTCGCTGCAGGCAGCGCAGTGTTATCTCTCTTTTCGGGCGTCGGTGGTGTCAACGGCGCAACAGGTTCCATCACGGGGGATGTCGACTCTGTTGCAGGTTGTTTCTGTTTCGGGGCGTCGACGGAAGTAGCCGGGGATGCCTGCTCCGATGGACTGGCGGCGGGCTGTGGCGAAATTGTCTGAGGCGCTTCGGATCTCTGCATCCTTTCAGGAGTGGATGAGTTTCTGACTTTGGGAATCGGCAAGTCAAAATACTCGACACCTTCATCGATTTGCTGCCTCAAGTTTTCCACGTGCGCTTTCAATGCTTGCGGGTTGCAGTTGAAGATGGTTACTCCCAAACCGGTGCCGCCGGTGCCGCCGCCACTCTCTCCCCATGTATATGAGGAATGAAGAACGCAGCGACGCAAGGCATGATCAAAAAAAACGGTATACAGCGCTGTTTGATGAATGGGTTCCAAAATGGGGTCGTCTTCAACTGCTTTGACAAAATATTTTTGCGACTGCATGGGTGAATTACACGCCAAACAGAACACTAAAAAAAACCCGGGCACCAAATATGAAATAATACGAGACCGATGTGAATAATGATTAAATTTCGTCACAGGTTGTTTCCCCCTGTAAATGTCCGCCTCCATGTTTGGTAGACGTGATCAATCGCTGTGTTTTTTCAAGCTCTGCTTCGAGCCGCACAATGTATGACTTCAAAACGGTTTGTTTGTGAACATTGTGTTTATGTACAAATGAAAACATAAATCCGATACCCACAGCGCCCAACACAACTGAAAACAATACCACCACAATCAGCGGTGTTTCAAACGCTGCTGAATACGGATGTGTGTGCCATGGCAGGCTCGGCACATATAAAGGAACCCAGTGGATATTCGCCAGTATAAAAAACAATACAAAAATACACAGTACAACGGCGCTGATACTCACCAGGAAGAGGTTGGGCATCGAAATATTTGACGTAGTGTTTTTCGCTCTTTTAGACATACTACAATTTCTCAAATTCCGTCAGCAATTGCGTATACAGTTCATTCAGATGACCGGGCATAATGTGACAATCCGCGACGACCGGCATGAAATTGGTATCGCCGACCCAACGAGGAACAATATGAATGTGCAGATGCGTTTCAATCCCTGCACCGGCTTCTTTGCCGATATTGATGCCCCAGTTCAGCCCGTGTGGGTGAAGCACATTCTGGAGCGCCACTTGGGCATCCACCGCCAGCGCGAACAGACTTTGCTGATTTTCTTTCGACAAATCCTCCAATCGCTTTTTATGCAATACAGGGCAAATCAGAATATGACCGAAGGTGTATGGGTATTTGTTCAGAATAACAAATTCATCGGCTCTTCTCGCCAGAATCCGAAACTCCGATTTTTGATTTTCATCGGCTGCTGCGGCCTGACAAAACACACAACCGGGAGTATCAAGTTCTTTGATATAATCCATACGCCACGGTGCCCATAGTTGTTTACTCATCCTAACCTCATCAACTGTGCTTCTCGGTAATGAGTATATAGTAGTACTTCTTTTAGCAAACAGATATTTTATTTGATGCCGGTTGAAAAGAAAACCCCGGAGAGCACAGAATTGGGAATCATCTGGCTATCGAAAAAGAAAACGCCGACTATTCTTCTTCTTCTTCTTCTTCTTCTTCTTTTTCTTCGCCATCAGCGGGCTGTTTTCGTCGTCCCGAAAGATCGAGTTCTTCATCTTCGCGATAGACACGAACGGTAATATCTTTCGAAAGGTCACCAAAACTAGCTGTAATGGTTGTATCGCCCGATTTCAATCCTTTCATTTCAACATAGCTGCGCTGCATTTTGCCCTTAACGGGGTCCGGGATGCCTTTGACTGAGACAATGGACGGATCATTCGAGGTCCATTCGGTTGTGTACCCTTCAATATAGGCTTCCTTTTCGCTGACCACCCATGCGGCCACATTTTTTTTCACCTGGCCAACCCACAGACTGAGTTTTTCATGGGTCACTTCGATTCCACTCGGAATTTTGACTCGAATATCGATTTCAGCCTTAATATCTACACCCACCACTTCAACTTCAACGGTTTCTTCGCCAGAGGAAACCGCTTCGATTGAACCGTCCGCACTCACTTTCACAACATCGCGGTCTGCGCAGAAATAAGTGAGGTCAACACCTTCTTTAATGGGGTTTCCGTCGGCATCAACAGCGAAGGCAACGATTTTTCCCTTTGCGTCAGCACCTTCCAGTACGTAAACATCTTTATCAAATTTAATGGCCACCGGGGTAGGGGAACAAGCCGCGAAAACGGTCATTATCGCAGCGCTGATTACGACAAACATCAATTGTTTCATGGTGACAGAGTCCTTTCTCCATTTAAATACGTTCTCGGCAGAGTACAGAATTTTCAATATATCGTCTAGCTGGTTCTACGAATCATTTCCGCCAACGCGGCAATGTGGCCGGGGGTTGAACCGCAGCAGGCACCGATCAACTCAATATTTTGCGAAAACCATTGCTCTACCGTCTCCGCGTAACTTCGAGAAGGGAGGAAGGCGTCGCCCTCCCAATCCTGAGTCGGCTCCGGTACACCCAGGTTCGCATACACACCGATGGGAATACCGGCGTGTTGCAGCCGGCTCAATGCGGCGGAGACATGATTCGGCGGAATACAATTTACCAGAAAAGCGCTGCACCCGACAGAGACGGCGCGTTCCAGCGTCTGCTCCAAGGCTGTTCCATCCAGCAGGCAACCGTTCCTCCGTGTCGTGACGCTGCACGCGAACGGAATCTCCGTTTCGGCGGCTACCTGCTCTGCGGCTCGAAGCGCACCTTCGATTTCGAGAGAGTGGCCGAATGTTTCCAGCCACAGCACATCGACACCTTCTTCCGCCAACAGTCGAAGTAGCGGCAGATGAAATTGATATGCATCCTGGGCATCGAGCGAACTTTGCGGCGAGAAACAATCCTCCAGGGGACCGACGCTGCCGGCGACCGCAACCTGCTGCGACGTGATGGCCTGTTTGGCTGCTTGAACCGCTGCGACAGCTGACTCCAGCCACAGACCTTGGGGCAGACTGTATTTTTCGAACATGAATAACGATGTGCGAAACGTGCACGTGGTGATCACCTGGGCGCCCGCCTGAATATACCGACGATGAAGTCTGGTCAGTTCATCGCTGTGCTGCAACGGAACCAGCCCGGACCATGGCGCATCCTCGGTGACCAGCCCTTCGCTATCGAGCATGGTTCCGATAGCACCGTCAAGCAGCAATGGACGGCGCGTGCGCGCAGCCTGCCGGAGCAACGATATAAATCGATTCGGGGGGGTCATTGAGAGGGCGCGGCTTGTGTGGGCGATGCTTCCGACGCGGAAAACCATTTTCGCATTTCATCTGCGGCTGGCTTTTCACGGGGGGTATATTCCCGGTCATTTTCGCCTTCCCAATCAAACCAGTTCCAGAAGTACACGCCCGCGAGGCGGTCTTCGTTGTCCCATACTCGAATGAAGGCTTCGTAGCAGCGTCGTTGAATCTCCAAATCAACTTTTTCGTCGGCACCTTCCGCCCAAGGTCTGGACGCCGCGCCCTGCTGGCTGAGGTAACCGACTTCTGTGAAAATCAGGGGTTTATTCAACTCGTTCTGCCATCTCATCAACTTGAAGTAGATTTCACGCCAGCTGTGAACCAACTTTTCTATCGGCGGATTCACATCAACGGGCGCCCGAGTGTCTTCCAACTGAAAATATCCGGTTACCCCGGCGTAATCCAGCCGATCGAAAAATGCCACCTTCGGATAATGGTCCCAGTTGGCGGAATAGGTGAGCTTGCCGTGGTAGACCTTGCGCACTTCTTCGATAATTTTATGCCACCGCTCCGTGTGAATATCCATGGTGCTCAACTCTGAACCCACACTCATTAGCGGAACCTGGAGCTTCTGCGCCAGCTTGGCATACCGAACGATGTACCGGGTATAATTTTCAAAGAAGGCATCTTCATCGGTGGGAGCCAATGTGCCGCGCCAGCCGCCGTTGGATTTATCCTCCACACGTAAAATCGGAAATAAAAACACATTCATGTTCTGTTTCTGTGCCTGGCGGATGGTTTTTTCCACGGTGTGCAACGGCGCGGTATACCCCTGCAAATCATATATTTCATTGGATAGGTTGGTTTTCATATAGTTTGAAACCACAATGGCCATATAATTCGCCCCGGTATGTTGGATTTCGGTGACAAAATCTTTGTAGTTCCAGTTCGGCTCCTGCCGGAACAGCCCAAGCGCAACTCCCCGCTGGGCAGGGGGAGAACGAAATACCGTGACGTTACCGGGGGAAACCGCACTCGAAGGCATATCCTCTGCTCGGACGAACAAGGCGACGAATATGAACAGTCCGACGGGGAGAAACAGAAGGTATTTAAAAGACCACATCTGTCGGATATTTGTAAACGTGTCTGATTTTGACATTTGAGTACCTGTCCAATTTCAGTTTTACCTTGTCGAGATAATATACCATTTGACGCGCGGGCATGTTTTCTTTTTGGGCTCTGTCCACAATGTCAAAAATGGCATCGTGCGCATCTACGGGATGCAATACGGCGGAACGACCGATTTCAAGTTTCCCATCTATCATGAACAATCGAGAATTAAAAATGTCATCCAGCGCCAACCCAACCGACGGCAGTGTCCATCGGGCTTTCCACTGTCCGCCGGAAAGCAGATCTTCCACCAGCAAGTCGCTCCCATTTTTTTTTTCAATCTGAAAAATGGAGCGGAGGGTTACATTAAGTAGCTCAAACTGTTTCTTGTCGGTTGGAGAAAGTTCGGCGCCGCGTTTATTTAAAAATCGTTCATTGGGTGTGAGGTCATCCGGGCCTTTTCGATCAAGGAGATACCAATCCATAAACATGGTCATCCTCGTTTCAAACCACGGTTCACCTTCTTCGAATTCGCCGGTCAGCCGGTGGAATTCCTCTCTGGCCAGACGAAAGTCCGCCAGACCGGTCTCCGCGGCGTCTTGCTGAAGCATCTCAAGAATCTGTTCCAAGCGCGACTGCATGACGCTAAATAAACACAGCCGCAGATTAGGTCAAGAAAGGATTTGGGAATTATGTACAGAATTTGAAAGGTAGAGGTATCCGGCGAAGATTTGGTTACGGAACCCTTGAAGAACTACTCGGCGTCTTCTTTCTTTTCAGACGCGTCGTCGGCCTTTTCTGCCATCTGGCCGATTTGGCTGCTGAGCAAGTCACCCAGAGTCGCTTTTTCGGTGGGTTTCTTCGCCATTTTCTTGGCGTACTCAGTCATATCGCCTTCTTCTTCGTTGCCAGTCAAAGACTTGATGGAAAGGCCGATTTTGCGTTCCTGCGGGTCGAGCGTAATAATTTCGGCTTTAATGCTCTCGCCTTCCTGAATGATGCTTTTGGGGTCATCAATACGCTCATTGCTGAGCTCAGAAACGTGAATAAGACCTTCAATACCAGGCTCCAACTCTACGAATGCGCCGAAGTCCGTGATTTTGATCACTTTCACTTCGCGAACCTGACCGAGGGGGTAATCCATGGGGATTCTTTCCCACGGATCTTCGTACAGCTGTTTGATTCCCAGCGAAACTTTCTCTTCCTCGTGATCGATATTGAGAATAACGGCTTCCACTTCCTCGCCTTTTCGGAAAAGCTCAGAGGGATGATTAATGCGCTGTGTCCAGGAAAGGTCGCTCTTGTGAACCATGCCGTCGATGTTATCGTCGATACCGATGAAAACACCGTAGTCAGTGATGGAACGGATTTTACCTTTAATGGTATTACCGGGAGTATACTGCTCGATGAAGCGCTCCCACGGATGGGGCTCAAGCTGTTTGAGACCGAGAGAAATGCGCTGTGCGGTGGTATCTACATCGAGAATGACGCATTCCACTTCGTCGCCCACTTCGAGAACCTTGGAGGGGTGTTTTACGCGTTTGGTCCAACTCATCTCTGAAACGTGAATCAAACCTTCAATCCCTTGCTCCAACTCAACGAAAGCGCCGTAATCTGTAACCGACACTACTTTGCCATTTACTTTCAGGCCGATGGGGTAACGAGATACCGCATCTTCCCATGGGTCGGGCTGTGTCTGTTTCAGGCCGAGAGATACTCTCTCGTTATCTTCGTTGTATTTGAGTACGCGGACGTCGATTTTATCACCCACTTTGAGAATTTCAGAAGGATGACCAATGCGTCCCCAACTCATATCAGTGATGTGAAGCAGACCGTCGATGCCACCCAGGTCAACGAACGCACCGTACTCGGTAATATTCTTGACGATACCCTCGATGGTGGCGCCTTCCTGGAGGTTTTCCAGCGTCTGCGATTTCATTTCGTTGCGTTCCTGCTCGAGAAGTGCTCTTCTGGAGAGAACGATGTTACCGCGTTTTTTATTGAACTTAATGATTTTGAAGCGGTGGGTTTCACCAATCAGTTTTTCAAGGTTGCGGATGGGGCGTAAATCCACTTGCGAACCGGGTAGGAACGCTTTCACGCCGCCGGCAATCGTTACCGACAGACCGCCTTTTACACGCTGACTGATCGTACCTTCGATGATTGATTCCTGATCGCATGCGTCGGAAATGTCATCCCAAACACGCATTTTGTCGGCTTTCTCTTTAGAAAGCTCAACCAGGCCGTGCTCGTTTTCGAGTTCATTCAGGTAAACATCCACTTTCTGTCCGATGTCTACATTCACCTTGCCGTCGGGGGCAGTAAACTGACCAATGGGAATTTCACCTTCAGATTTGTAGCCGATATCCACGATAACGAAGTCTTTGCTGACTTTCACTACCGTGCCTTTGATGATGTTTCCTTCTTCGAGTGCGGACTCCTGCTCAAATGAGGTCTCGAGCAGACTTTCAAAATCGTTTGTTAATATTGCGGTTTTCGTATCGTTCATTCTTTTTTTGTTTGTTTGGCCTCTCGGCCACACTCCTCTCATCTGTCTGCCGTCGGCTCTACCGGGGTTAAAGGTTGATGTCTACTAAATAAAAATGATAAAACCTTCGACTGCGACGCAGGCACCTTTATATTTTTTTGCTATAGAAGTCAAAGAAAAATGGCGGAAATTTTTCAATGCGAAGAGACAACTGAATAGGTGATGAGCTGAATCACTTCGTCAGCAGATTTGGTTTCGCAATCCACCTCCAGCGCGTCATCGGCTTTTTTCAGGGGAGAAACAGCACGATTGGAATCACGTTCATCGCGAACTACTTGCGCTTTTTCAATTTCTTCGATGGTTACGTTTTCTCCTTTTTCCAAAAGCTGGAGATGCCGTCGCCGGGCCCGTTCTCTGATCGATGCGGTAAGAAAAAATTTTTTTTCGGCATCGGGAAACACAACCGTGCCGATGTCTCGTCCTTCGAGTACCACGCCGCCGTCCTTCCCCAACTGCCGCTGAATATCAAGCAGGGCGGCACGCACCTCGGGGTGTTTCGCGACAGTCGATGCGCCCTCACTCATATGGGGCGTACGAATGCTGTCTCCCACGAAAACATCATCCATTGCCAGATTCCCACTGCTGTCAAAACAAAAGGAATGCGTTTCAGCTTCTCGGGCCACGGCGTTCCCGTCTTCCCAGTTGATTCCGTTTTTATATGCCGCCAACGCAACTGCCCGATAAAGCGCACCGGTATCAACAAACTGAAATTGCAGTTGTGCCGCAACACCTTTGGCAACTGTGCTTTTTCCCACACCGGACGGGCCGTCAATAGCCACAACAGGGTTCCTTCGCATATTTTCTCCTCAATCTGCGTTCAGCATTTCACGAATCTGCATCAATGGTTCAATCATTTTTACAATTTTTTTTACATCGGCGTTGCTCAGTTCCCACTGGATCGAAACTTGCGTATGTTCGGTTGTCAGTTTCAGCTTCTGAATAAGAGGTTTCACCCCCAGCAGTGCGATCAACGCATTCGATGTGATTGCTCGAATTTGACCTTCAATATCGCGTTTGACACGCTCTGCCTGTTCAGGTTCATCGAGTGTCGCGTTGCCTTCCAGAGCCAGTGACTGAGTTAATTTCAACGTACCGTGAAATCGTTCGACGTCTTTCAGCCACCTGAATTGCGCCATCGGTGTGCCTTGAAAATTTTTCTGCTGCAACGTGCTTTCGCCCCTTTCATACAGCGAAACCACACCGCCGAAAGAGGGCTTTTCAAATTTGGAGAACAGTTTGTCATCGCAAAGAGACGCCGCGTTTCCAGCAATGATGTCGAAGCAGCTGGTCGCCAGTGATTTCGTCGCGATAATAATAGTTCGTTCTGTGGGCGCGAATATGTATATATTCATTAATTTGAGCGTATCGAACGGCGTGCCGTCCACCGGTTTCAGATTCAGGCGTTTCTGTATTTGCGCCATCAGGGGGCCGCTTTTGAAATCGCCCTTAAACAGAAAAATAAACCCGTCCGGCTCATCGGGAATGCGGTGACCACTCGCTGCCAGTATTTCAGAAGTGCTTTTCGATAACTGCCGATAAATGGATTTCGGCAACACATCAGACATGTGGGTTTCAATCAACGCGTCAACTGTGGGCCATAGCGGAGAAGTTCGCATTTCCGCCACGTTCAGCCAACTGGCCTGCTGCAACCCGGAGGGTACCAATGTGGCCAAATCCTCATCCAACGCAGGGCGAACAGCGGTGATCGAAAGAATATCGTCAGATACGAATGCGTATTCTGCGGCGGTTGCACATGACACGAAAAATACGGTGGCTGAACACGCCAGAAGAACACTTTTAATTACATTGATTTTTATCTTCATGATGGGGATGAACCTATATGAACAACGACGCGGAAGAAACCGCTTTTTGCATCGAGAATCCTTTTTCAACGACTATGAAATGCGCTGCGGGTGCGAACCAAAAGTGTCGGTGCGAATTGTTTTAGCCTGGTTTTTCGCGTTTAATTCATTATTGGTTCATATATCGAAATTTCTTAACTACATAATTTTATTAACCTAATCTGTTTGCGCCGGATTTTGCCATTTTGTTTTGCGCAATGGTGTAAATGTTGCTAGAGGACAGGACGACAAATTCGAAATCTAACTTGTTTTTTGAAGATTGAATTTTAAGAAAAGGAATGAGTATGTCCGAAGATAAAGCAGTTGATCAGTCCGCAGCGGCGGCCGTAGCAGCAACGCCGCAAGAAAAGAAAAACCCGTTTGAAGGCCTGGCAAGAGGGCGCCTGGAAATGCTGTTCGATGAAGGAACCTTTGAAGAAATCGGCTCCGGCGTTGTGAACCGTTCCACCGACTTTGGTCTCGAGAAAAAGCGGATTCCCGGGGACGGTGTGATTACGGGCTCAGGGGAGGTCAACGGTCGCGTCGTATTTGCATATTCTCAGGATCGCAGCGTCATGGGCGGATCATTGGGAGAGGCGCACGCGAAAAAGATTGCACGCATACAGGATCTCGCCATGCGTGCCAAGGCGCCGCTGGTCGGCATTAACGATTCCGGCGGCGCCCGAATTCAGGAGGGCATTGATTCTCTTGGCGGATACGGCGAAATCTTCAGGCGGAATGTGCTCAGTTCCGGCGTATGTCCCCAAATATCAATGGTATTGGGGCCCTGTGCCGGCGGTGCTGTGTATTCTCCCGCATTGACCGATTTCATCGTGATGGTGCGCAAGCAGAGCTACATGTTCCTGACGGGACCCAAGGTCGTAAAAACAGTAACGTTTGAAGAGGTCGATGCGGAATCTCTCGGCGGCGCGGACGTGCACGGCAGAACCAGTGGTATCGCACATCTGGTGTACAAGAATGACGAAGCGGCAATCGCCGGTGTACGGGAACTGCTCAGTTACCTTCCGCAGAGCTATCTGGAAAAACCGCCGTTTGAAGAGATTGATGACCCCATCGATCGGGACTGCAGCGATCTCGATACCGCGATACCCGAATATTCCAAGCAGATTTACAACGTGAAAACGATTGTGAAGTCCATCTTTGATAAAGAGACATTTTTTGAAATTCAGAAAAACTGGGCAAAAAATATTGTTGTCGGTTTTGCCAGACTCGGCGGATATTCGGTCGGTGTAATCGCCAATCAACCCGGGATGATGGCGGGGGTGCTGGACTGTAATGCGTCGCGAAAAGCGGCTCGTTTTATCCGCACATGCAACTCGTTCAATATTCCAATTATTTCACTGATTGATGTTCCTGGGTTCCTTCCCGGTACAGGGCAGGAGCACAACGGTGTTATCGCTCACGGCGCGAAACTGATGTATGCCTACTGCGAAGCAACCGTACCCAAGATAGCGGTGATCATGCGCAAGGCATACGGCGGCGCGTATATCGTCATGAGCTCCAAACATGTGGGTGCTGATGTGAATCTCGCATGGCCCACCGCAGAAGTCGCGGTGATGGGCGCTGCCGGCGCGGTTGAAGTGCTTTTCCGAAAAGAGATTACCCAGGCGGAAGACCAGGAACAGGCGACAGTCGAAAAAATGGAGGAATATGAGAATAAATTCCTCAATCCGGCTAGGGCAATGGAACGTGGATATGTGGATGCGGTAATTCAACCCAGCGAGACCCGGGTAAAACTGTTCAGGCACCTGAAAAGTCATTTCAACAAAATCGAAGACAAACCCGAGCGTCGCAACGGTAATATTCCCACCTGATTTCAGTTTTTTTTCAGCACATTCATTCGGTAATTTTTCTTGCTGCTAAACCCACCTGTCAACACCCGTCCGAAACACTATTTGAGATATTTGTCATTTTTATTTCGCTATCAAGGGGAGAATTTGAATGTTTCGAACGATTTTATTTTGGTTCAGTGTCGGGTTGCTCTGTTTTGCATGCGGGGAGCAGTCGTCAGACATTTCTGATGTTGCGGATTCTGACGTCGACGGCGATGCAGATTCCGACACGGATACAGATTCCGACAGTGACTCGGATTCAGATGCTGATACAGACTCGGATGCCGACACCGATACCGATACAGATACCGACTCGGACACCGATAGCGATACCGACTCAGACACAGATACAGATACCGACTCAGACACCGCTAGCGATACCGACTCAGACACCGATGCGGATACCGATTCGGATACAGACATTGACACGGACAGTCTGCCGCAGCAAGGGTTGACGGTATACTATATCAGGCATGCCGAAACAATGGCGAACATCAAAGAGGATGTCACCTGGGAGGATGCAAATATATTCTCTCCCCTGGGCGAGACGCAGGTTGCGGACCTGACGCAATACCTCGTCGATTGGGGCGTCGTTCCCGATGCGGTTCTGGTATCGCCCACATGGCGCGCGCAGAATACGATTTCGCCGTTTCTGGTGAGTGCGGGAATTACGGGTGAGATATGGCCGGAGCTGACCGAAGGATGCGATGGCGAACCGACTGGTGCGCCGTTGCCGACCGAACTATCCCCCAACGAATATCTGAGCGCCCCTGTAGAAGCTGACAATCTGGCGTATCGCAGCGGTGCGGTCGAAAATCTTTATTTACCCGCGACATATGAAGAAGGGCTGTTCCTCGTAAAGCAAAGTAGAGATTTGTTGCTGGAACGGTACGGTCAATCCGGAAAAGTCATTTTCGTGGTGGGGCATGCGGTAGCGGGGAACTGTATGATCAACCTGCTGGAAGGGCATGACATGCTCACCGATCTTGGCGTACAGCGCTGGTTGCTGAATACCGGCATTCATCACCTGGAGCAAAATGAAACGACGAGCTTGTTTGAGTACATCGACGGCAATATCAACAACCCGGTGTGGGAATGACCAAAACAGAAAATGTACTCAAAATCGTTTCAGGTATAAATTTGAATGAGCGGAGGCGTGGGGTTATTCGGCGGCTTCTTCGGCGGCTTTTTCTTTTTTCTTGGGAGCCGCCAATTTGATTTTCTTTTCTTTCAACAGAATTTCAACTTTGGCTTCGCCGTTAATGAATTTTCCGTCTTTTCCTTTAACCGCGAATCGGCCGGAACGTTTTTGAATGATTGTGTATTCAGCTTTTGCTTTTTTGGTTTTTGCTTTTGCTTTCGCCATGTCGTACTCCTTTTTAGTTTCGACATAAAATTGAAACAATTTTCAATGGATACTGTCTACTTTAAACAACGGACCGGGTCAAGTACATACGCCGCTACAACCCATCGCTTTTTGCGCGAATGCTTGCCTCCAGGGGGCGAATGGTTGTATAGGTGGTATCAATAGGCTGCGAACAAGGAGTGAAACGTGAATATCATTAATCTTGCGTCAATGTTGCTCGCACAACAAAATGTGAAACCGTCTCCCACCAACGTGGGGTTTGAACTGGAAATCTGGAAATGGGTGGTGATCATCGCCGCCGGCGCGTTTGTAGCGATATTCGCCATTAAGCGAATTGGTGATATTGTCGCAAAGAAACGAACGGAATCGATGATTGAAAACGTGGTAGGGGAGGGCGAGTCCACTAAAAACACCGAATGGATTGAAGACGAAGAGGAGTAGTGCCCTTACCACACCAACGCATCCTCGCTGCAATCGAATATGGTTCTGCTCGTCTCGTGAAAGTCTTTCCATGCTCACTTGAAAACAGATGAAAAACAGAAACGCATATTGAATGAGCCGAGTCATGACAGTATCCAGGTCAATCCACACTGTGAGTGTGGGCATCAGTATGATTTGGTTGCTTTCGGCATGCGGGCCGAAACTGGAAGAATCTGAATTCGATTCCGGCACGTCGGATGATTTGTCCCAAACAGATGACGTTGTGTTTGCAGATTCGGAATCAGACAATCTTGCAGTGCGTGACAGTGCGGACGACGCTGCTATTGTTGAATCAGATTCCAGCATTGCTCCAGATACCGAAACCGAAACAGATACCGAAACCGATTCCGAAGGTTTTGTTTTCATTGATACAGATACGGTACCAGTTGCGACATTGCGGTGCGCACCACTGTTGTTCTCTCCCACGCCGACCGGATTCAGTCTGAACGCAGTACTTGAAAACGGTGATCCGAAAAAATTGCGCTTACAAGTGAAAACCGAAGGCGATACGAATTGGAATCCTCCGATGAATCCTTTTTACACAGATGGCATCGGAATGCTCGATACCGCAATTTTTCAGGCAACCGATTTATCTCCAGCATCTGCGTATCAGTACCGGCTGTTGTATCGCCGTACAACTTTCGATGATGCGTTTCAATTGCTATCAGAAGGAACGCTGACGACGATAGAACCTCCTGGGCGTTCCTTCAGTTTTGCCATGCTTTCCGATACGCACATCGGCAGCGATATGTCATACAGCAATCAGGGCGTACCGGAATGGTGTCGGGAAGTGGCATCTCAAATTTCGGTTTATGGTCCGCGTTTCACCATACATCTCGGTGATGTACTTGATTTTCATCAGTATGGTTTCAATGTGCCGTCCCCCAGCAGTTTGCTGACCAAACAGGCGTATTTGTCATATCGCAATTTGCTGGAAACCATGCCTGCAACGATGTTTCATTTCTCGACAATCGGCAACTGGGACGGCGAGAGCGGTTGTTTTACCGACGAAGAAATTCTGCGTTCCAGAGACGCACGACTGGTGTATATGCCTAACCCGAACGCGCAAACGGTGGGATATAACGGCAGCGATTTTCAGGACTACTACGCATTCAACTGGGGAGATGCGATGTTCATTGTTTTGAATGTTCAAAGCTATACGATGACCGAGCACCTGCTCAGTACGTTTTCAGAGGGGAGTGCCGACGATTGGACTCTTGGACAATCACAATTAAATTGGTTGGAACAAACCCTGTCCGATGCAAGCGCAAAATGGCGATTTGTTTTTATTCATCATACGGTGGGTGGCGCCGCCGCTACCGAAGAAAACTCCATTTATGGAAGAGGGGGAGGGCAGGCTGCGTACGTGGGGGAACAGGCGGTTATTCACCAGCTGATGATTGATCATGACGTTCAAATTTTGTTTTACGGACACGATCATGTGTTCACCGATATGGTTGTCGACGGCATTCATTATTCGTCTCCGGGTAGCGCGGGCGCACCGTGGCTTTTCACTGAAACCACCACCGGCTACCAAAACTATATCGCCGAGCCCGGTTGGGCATTGGTGAACGTTTCTCCTGACGACGTGCACGTACAATTCATCAATTTGAATGAAGATGTGGTGTATGAGTATGGTCTCTAATCAACGAAATATTCGGTTACGCTTTTAGGTATTGCAGGTGCGCTAGTCCACTATCTTCACTGCGCCTTTGTCGGCGGAGGCAGCGAAGTGGGCATAGGCCTGCAGCGCTCTGGAAACCACTCGTTCTCTGGGGCCGGGCTGGTACGCCGCTTCGCCCTTGGCTTCTTCCGCAGCTTTTCGTTCAGCCAGTTCTTCCTTGCTCACCAGCACATTGATGGTGCGCGCCGGAATATCGATTCTGATTTTGTCATCTGTCTGAACCAGGGCAATCAACCCGCCGGACGCCGCTTCAGGAGAAACGTGACCGATGGAGAGCCCTGCAGTGCCGCCCGAGAACCGGCCGTCGGTGATCAGCGCACATTCTTTGTCGATGCCTTTTGATTTGATATAAGAAGTGGGATACAGCATCTCCTGCATACCGGGGCCGCCTTTGGGGCCTTCATACTTGATAACAACCACATCTCCCGGTTGTACTGTCTCATCCAGAATCCCTTCGCACGCGTCGTCCTGCGAGTTGAACACTTTGGCCGGCCCTTCAAATTGCAGTATCGAGGAGTCGACGCCGGCGGTTTTCACAATGCAACCGTCTTGTGCGATGTTACCGTACAGCACCGCCAGTCCGCCGTCCTGACTGTATGCGTTTTCTCCGCTGCGAATGCACCCCGACACTCGGTCTTTATCAAGTTCTTTAAATTTCGCGTTCTGAGAACCCATTACGCTGTTGTGAACGCCTCCGGGCGCGGCGCTGTAAAGTTCAACGGCGTCATCTGTAACAGTGTCACGCATGATGTCGTATTCGTCCAACACTTCGCTCAGTTTCTTATCGATGCGGTTCACCGTGGTGTCGAGTAATCCGAGACGGTCCAGTTCTCCCAGTATTCCCATGATGCCGCCTGCACGGTTCACGTCTTCCATATGATAGTGCGAGCTGGGTGCGACCTTGCTGAGATTGGGTGTTTTACGCGAAATCGCGTCGATGTCCTTCATGGTGAAATCAACTTCGGCTTCACGGGCCACCGCCAGGATGTGCAGTACGGTATTGGTGGAGCCGCCCATTGCCACATCAAGAGTCATCGAATTATTGAACGCCGCTTTGGTCGCAATATTGCGGGGGAGAACAGAGTCGTCGCCGTCTTCGTAATACCGTTTTGTCATTTCAACGATGGTTTTCGCGGCACGGTCGAACAGCTCCAATCGCTTTTTATGAGTTGCCACAATCGAACCATTACCCGGGAACCCCATGCCTAGCGCCTCCGTGAGGCAGTTCATAGAATTGGCGGTAAACATACCGGAACAGGAACCGCAGGTGGGGCAGGCGTTTCGCTCAATTTTGTCGAGCAGCTTGTCATCGGTTTTCGCATCTGCCGCTTTTACAATCGCATCAATTAAATCGTATTTTTTTCCTTCAATCACGCCCGCTTCCATGGGCCCGCCGGATACGAAAACGGTCGGAATGTTAAGGCGCATGGTCGCCATCAGCATGCCGGGAGTAATTTTGTCGCAGTTGGGAATACACACCATGGCATCCACCCGATGGGCGTTGCACATGTATTCGACCGTGTCTGCGATGATTTCGCGCGACGGCAGCGAATACAGCATACCATCATGTCCCATGGCAATTCCGTCGCAGATGGCCATGGTGTTGAATTCGGCGGCAAAGCAGCCGAGTGCTTCGATTTTCTTCTTCACTTCCTGGCCGATTTGATGCAGGTGACCGTGTCCGGGAACATATTGGGTAAAAGAATTGGCGATGGCGATAATCGGTTTTCCGATTTGTTCTTCGGTCATTCCGTTTCGTCGCCACAAACTGCGCGCGCCGGCCATTCTTTTTCCTTGTGTGGAAGTATGACTTCGCAAGGGGTGTTTCATAATAGTCTTCCTTTACCAATCAGTATTGCGCGATTGATGTCGTACAGTTCAGTCGCGCAAAAAAATGCGATTATAGGTCGGCCCGCGTTTCATTCAATTGAAATGTGCGAAAAGTGTTTGTGGCCGGCCAGAATTGTGTACATGCTGCTTCCTTTAATCCTTCTGCGTCGAATTTCAAGGTATTGTAGCCCAGTTGACGACGATCGGTGCCGGTGTCATTGGACGCCGACGGCACACCGATAATGCGTACATCACCATACGTTCTGTCACTCAGCACATGAATGTGCCCGTGAATAACAACCGCGTTTCGTCCCTGTAGCATCGCCACCAACGGTTCGAAGTGCTGCAGTCCGTCCAGATATTGCTTCAGCATGTGTCCGGCAGCAGCAAATGGTGGATGATGCATGGCAATTACCGGCGTCAAACCGGAGGGCAGGGTATTCAATCGCTGCTCAATGCGTTGGCGCTGCGATTTGTCAATGCGCCCGGCCGCCCGAACGGGTCCGCGCCATGTGGCTGTATTGACGCCGATTAGTGCGACGGATCCCACAATTTTGAACGTTGGATACGCCTGCTGTGCGTTGTCGAACGGAAGCCATTGGTGAAAATGCGTTTCGAAATCTTTTCGCAACTGAGCGCCCGGCGTGTACCGGTCGTGATTACCGGGAATACAGAATAGGTTTTTGTCGGTGAACCCGGTCTGTTCGAAAATCGAAGCCAGATGTGCGAATTCAGATGACAGCGCCAGGTTAACGAAGTCGCCAGTCGCCACGCACATATCGGCATGTTGGTTGAACAGATGCTCCAACAACGCTATAAACGGTTGCTTCATATGTGTCTTTCCCCGGTTGAACCGTAGATTGGCGTAGCCAAGTATTCGCTTTGAAAATAGTTTGTGCCGCGGGACTCGTCCTTCAATGGGTAAGTGGAAGTCAGATATATGAGTTAATGTGGTCACTGTTGATTTGTTGTTCTCCATGGGGGCAATATGCCAAGGAAACACTGTACATACAAGCACCATTCTTTCCCGAAAACGCCGAAACCCTAATATTTTTTGGGAACGTGTCGATATTAGAGATAACAAAAGCGGGCAAAATGAATTGAACAGAGAAATATGTTAAACAGTCGCGGCGTATCAGAGGAACTCGAAATCTTATACCAGCAGTATAAAGAACTGGCTGTAGAGCTGTACACGGTAGTGGCTTCGCAGGGAAAGCCTTTTGTTCTGCTGCGGGAAAAGAATCTGTTCGACGAATGTGGTTCAGATATGATCTGCTATGTGAAGGAAGGGTATCTGAAACTGCTCAAGGAAAATCGCGAAATTCGAATGTATTCAAGCGGGGATTTTATTCCAACGAACGGAGAATGGTCCCGGAAATATCGAATTGTCAGCGATTTCAAATCTGATTTGATTCAATTTTCATCAAACACTTTGTGGACAGTGATTTCTGGTGATCCGGAGATGATGCCCCGGTGGACACAGATGTGCGACATGGAGCGACGACTGCTGCTGTATCTGTGCGGCGAATTTGCGCCGGAGATTATTGATTTCGAAATGGTCGTGAAAAATTTTTCCAGCGGAGAAACCATTTTGACCGAAGGAGAAGAGGCGACCGCAGTCTACGAAATGATTACCGGCAAAGCAAATGTCTATATCGGTGACAAACTTGTGGGAACGATCGGGAACAGTGAGTTATTCGGCGAACTCGGATTTCTCACGCACAATGCACGAAATGCCACGGTAATCGCAACGCAGAATTGCTTTGTACGAATTTTGGAACCTCATATTTTTCATCATTTAATTGATACCAACAGCCAGTTTGCCACCACATTGCTAAAAAATATGGCTAAAAGAATCAGCCAGTTGAATGAAAAGCTACTGGAGTAAAGGCGGTTCCGGAGGTTACCGAAGAGGGAACCTGCTATACCGGAAACTGTGTATTGCCGTCGGAATGTCTCGATTTGTAATTTTTCAGGCATCCCCATTGAAAACTATCGAAGAGTGACTACAATTGGGCCATAAAATTATGGCTTCATGCCTAAATTCAATTCAAATCCGGGAGTTATTTATGTCTGAAGAAGTAAGAAACGTTGTAATCATCGGCGGAGGCCCCGCCGGATACACGGCTGCGATTTATGCCGCACGTGCAGCTGCCAAACCATTGCTGATTGAAGGCTGGGAGCCGGGCGGGCAGTTGATGACCACCACTGAAATCGAAAATTTTCCCGGCTTTGAAAACGCCATTACCGGTCCGGAATTGATGAATCAGATGCGGGGACAGGCCGTGCGCGTCGGAGCTGATTTCATGACCGATGCGGTGGAGAGCGTGGATTTGTCGCAACGTCCGTTCAGAATCAAAACCAGTTCCGGCGAAGTGATTGCAAAAACATTGATTGTTGCCACGGGCGCCAAAGCCAAATGGCTGGGAATTGATTCGGAACAAAAGTTTATGGGCCGCGGGGTGTCTGCGTGCGCAACCTGTGACGGATGCTTTTACAGAGAAAAGGTGGTTGCCGTTGTGGGGGGGGGAGATACCGCCTGCGAGGAAGCGATTTACCTCACCAACCATGCCACCAAAGTGTATTTGATACATCGGCGCGATGAGCTGCGCGCATCAAAAATCATGGCAGATCGCCTGCTGGCGAACAAGAAGGTCGAGCCGGTTTGGTTTTCTGTGGTTGACGAAATTCTCGGAGACGATGCCGGTGTTACCGGATTGCGGGTAAAAGATATTCGCGATGATTCCACGAAGGATTTGCAAGTCGACGGCGTGTTTATGGCAATCGGGCATAAACCGATGACAGACTTTTTAGGGGGGCAGTTGGAATTGTCTCCCGCCGGAAATATTATTACCAGGCCCGACAGTACCGCCACAAATGTGAAGGGCGTATTCGCCGCAGGCGATGTTCAGGATGAAGTGTTTCGACAGGCGATTACCGCGGCTGGAACGGGCTGCATGGCCGCTATCGAAGCGACTCGACTGCTCGAAGAAGACGATTAACATCCATTTTGCCACCCCATATAATGTCATTTTTGACTTCATTCTGAGTCTTTACACACCTCAGATTCGCTGTTTTATAATACTAGCGTCCCCACTGATATATTGAAATCATGTATCATTTCGTTATGTTAAAGCAAACCGGCGTCTATGTTCAGTAGTTGGTACGGACTTCGCAACAACAAACGAAATGTGAGGGCGACTATCGATATCCCGCCTGCGATAGCGGTTCCACATTCACCAACTCCTTCCTTTAGCCGGCTGACGGACGAAATTCTCCGAGCCGGTCCACCTTTTTTTCTGAATTCAAGCTCGAGATCGAGTAGCGACTTTTTTGGCTTGGATAATCACAATCATATATAAGACAGTGAACTGTACTAAAAAACCCACGTGTAGGATAAATGAATACATTTTTGCCATTTAATTGCATCGTCTATTTTAATCAGGGTAAAATGATTATCAGATGGTACGAAGCGCCTGGGTTTGGGGAGCCAGGAAGGTTGACTGTAACAGATAGTGAGTTTTATGAGTCCGAATCAAACATTTAAAATCACGTTTCGTGAGAGTTGGAATGACGGTGCCGTCGAGCAATTCTCTGAGAGCAACAAAGTATTAAAATTTGACCCAGCCGCGATGCGCGGCGTGATGGATATGTTTGTGGACGGCAAGCCGTTGCTCGCTCACCCCAGCGAAGATTCAATTTTCTTTTTAATGCGAGATCTGCTGTCTGCAGCGGAACGATTAACGACCGGAGACAGCAGCGCACGGGTGAGTTTTTACGAAACTCCTTATGAGTTGGTGTTTCAGCGAAATGGAGAGGTGGTGTATCTCACCTTCTACAGAGGCGGCCATTTCCCTGAAGTGATGGTGAAGGATCGCGTTCTGCCGTTTGTTTCCTTTGTAAAGGGAATTCTCGACTCCGCCAATGGACTATTGGATCAGGTTCGCGAGCTGGATGACGCCGCTGACAGTAATCCATTGATTCAATGGATGCAGAGTGTTGGCAGCCGGTTGAATGACACCATTTCCAACGCAGATGGCTCCACCTCGAAACCCACAGGAATAAAACGCATTCATATAGAGAGCTCCCGTTGGCATGAACCCCGTTCTGAAAACGGATTCTCGTTCGGGTTTAAGTTCGTGGGAACCAGCACTGATTTGCTTGCCCCCGGACGACCTATCGGTAACGACCTGAACGCTTTGCTGTTTCGCGGCCAGCTGGTGGTTCATGCACGCGAACGGCGCCGAATCATGGGCGAAGGATTTCTTTTTTTACAGGCGGAAAAACTCCTGGCTGCGTTACGAAAGCTGATGAGCGCATGGGAAGAAGGCCGCCCCATGTCGGTTCGACTGATCGCCGAAGGCATCTCCATCGGATTGAAACTGACAAGCGATGAAAAGCTTACTGTTACATTGGCCAATCAGGCAGATGACGATTCAATTATTGTACTCAATGAAATGGATCCTCTAGAGTTCGCTGATGCGGTACTTGGTGTTGCCAGAGAAATTCGTCGCTACATCATTCGGCAGTCACCGAAACAACGCAAAAATATGCGTATCGAAAGTTTTTCGCGTGAGATTCGTCGATTAACCTCAATGACCAAAGAGCATCAACGGGAATCTCTGATCAACGAGAACACCGCGCGCTACAAGCAGCAGCTTCATTTTGATGCGCCCGCCCACAGCGATGTGGGTATCGGTCAGTCACGCGGACTTGTCTTTAAGGAAAAATGGCGGCTCGAAGCAGAGGGGCTGGACTTGGGTGGAACATTAATCGTGGGTGAAGTCGGCTTGATTTCAGCGCGGGGGTCTATTCTTGGCGTGGAACTCGATAGCGGCACCATTCTTTGGCGCCGAGAAATTGATCGCGGCGATTATCGCTTGCAGTCTGCGGGGCGGGATGGATTTGTCCGGGTGTGCCAGAACGGAAATGTCGACATGATGGATGCGCGTACCGGTGTGTTGCGATGGCGAACGACGCTGGCACCACGTTCCGGCGGCGCACCGGTTGTACTGGTTGAAGATTCCGGACCACTGCCCGCTACGATTATCGTTGCTGAAGAAGACAAAAATCTGGTGGCGCTCGATATGCGTACCGGAGAAATCAAGTGGCGCTTCGCCGTCATGCGGGGAGGGCGGTTCTCACTGCGCAAGCAAGGACGACTTCTCTATGTGTCATCGGGTGATACTCAGTTTTCAGCAATTGACATTGAAGACGGTCATCTGGTTTGGCGGTATATCGATCGCATTCGGTTCTTCTTGCCGCCGGCGGTGTGGGAAGATCAGGTATTTGAGGCGGGGGGACGTATCGGCAAAAGTGAGGGGCGACTGTACGGATTCAACGCATTCAGCGGAGAATGCAACTGGAATGTATCCCTGGGTGGAGGAGCGATAACCGCTCCGATTGCTGCGGACGGTGTCGTACTGGTGCCTGTTGTTTCTAAGGGGAAAAATGATCTCGTCGCGTTTCGGGCAAAAGACGGCAAGTTATTGTGGCGAATTCCTTGCGATGGTTGGGCAGATTCCTGTTCATTGTTCGCGACTGATGATAAATTTATTCTGAATCTTGCCGGAGGTACCGTTCGCGCCTTGAATGCACGTACCGGTGAAGATGCATGGACAACCATTCTCGGCCCCACATGCTCCGATGATATTCCGCTAGGCTTGGGGGTATTCCTTCGTGGCGGGGCGTTGTTTGTCCCTGCGGATACAATTTATGTGCTGAATCCGAACAGCGGAGAAATCGTCCACTCTTTGGGGGGTGATCCGCCGGTTCCGGATTTGCTGCAGGTGAATCCCGATTGCTCAATTCTGGTCGCAGAGGAAAGCGGCCATATCGGTATGTACGAAATCGCACGCAGCTTCACCGTTGTGAACGGTGGCGTATAATATATCAGGAGCGCCTTTTTATGACACCCTCGGAAGCGTATGATTGGTTGCGTCAACATTCAGTTGACACAAGTTACCTTATTTCCTGTGCTGAGCTGGCGGCCTGGGACCAACGCACATATATTCCACCGAACGGGCATCCCCATAGAAGCCGGCAAATGGCGGCGTTGGCGAAATTGATTCATCAGCGGTCGACAGACCCGAAAATAGAAGAATGTCTGTCTTCAGTTGAAAACAGTAAGTTAAATAAAGTAGACGATGCTGTTATTTTATCGAATATTTCGATGTGGCGACGAGAGTTCGACAAACAGACCAAGATTCCGGAAAATCTCGCAACGGAATTAGCCCGGGCGTCGTCTGAAGGAGAATCTGCTTGGGAAAAGGCGATGCATAAGAATGATTGGGAAAGCTTTTTTCCTCATCTTGAAAATCTCATTTCGCTGAACAAGCAGAAAGCGGAGGCGCTGGGTTTCGAACAAGAACCCTACGATGCATTGCTCGATGAATACGAAATGGGCGCCACGACTTCGTTTTTGGAGTCGCTGTTTGTTGAATTGAAACAACCGTTGGTCGGGCTGCTGCAGCAAATTGAAGATTCATCGGTTGAGGTGAATTCCACTATCTTCAACGACGACTTTTCGGTAATATTTCAACAACAACTGTGCGAGAAATTGGTAACGGCGATTGGCTATAGTCTGGAAGACGGCCGCATCGACGAAACAGTTCATCCGTTTTCGGTTGGAATCGGTCCTGGAGATTCTCGAATAACGACGCGGTACAATGAAAAAAATCTCGGAAGCGGCGTATTTGGCTGTCTTCACGAAGCCGGCCATTCTTTGTATGAGCTCGGTCTGGTACCCGAGCACTACGGCACACCGGCGGGAATGTTTGTTTCGCTGGGCATTCATGAATCACAATCTCGGCTATGGGAAAACATGGTGGGGCGTTCGCGTGGGTTCTGGATGTTCGCCAAAACGATTGCGGAAGAATATTTTTCCAAGTTCAAACAGGTTTCTCTCGACGATTTTCTTCTGGCGGTGAACGCCGTCAAGCCCGGATGTATTCGAGTGGAGGCTGATGAAGTGACATACAATCTTCATGTGATGCTTCGCTTTGAATTGGAACTGGCGTTGTTCCGAAATGAACTTTCTCCATCGGATTTGCCCGACGCATGGCGACAGAAGATGAAAGAATATCTCGGTATTTCACCCGCGACCGAAAGAGAAGGCGTTTTGCAAGATGTACATTGGTCGGGGGGAATGTTCGGCTACTTTCCGACCTACACCCTTGGGAATGTGTACGCCGCACAACTCTATCACGCCGCCGACAAAACACTCGGTGATTTATCCTCCCAATTCGCCGAAGGTGAATTCAAGCCTCTGCTCAACTGGCTTAGAACCAATGTACATCACATCGGTCAAACCAGAACTCCACGCGAAATTATACGCGCTGCAACCGGCGAATCCCCCACCGCCCAGTACTTCATCACCTACTTGCAGCAAAAATACAGCAAGCTGTACAAGCTATCTGAATAGATTCCGGGGTAAGAATCCTGTAACGTCCGAATCAATCAGGCTTATACATTGACCACTGAAAGTGATTGTTTTGCATTTTCAGTTTGTATGGTCATTGCTTGAAGCCAATCGTTTTATTGCCAGATTTTACATCTTGCGCCATGAGTTTAGTGATGATGTCATAGATAGCGTTTAGCTGTTTGTCATGGTTTACTTGAGGTACCAATTGGGCACTTCAAGTATTCATCTTTGTTGAGTTGAAACATGAAGTCCTCAGGGAAACGTTCTATATTTCTTTTTACAGCTCTATTTAGAGTCTTTGTTTCGACTTCATAAATTTGCGCTAAATCTGAGTCCAAAATGACTTTTTGTCCTCGAACCAATCTAATAAGTTGTCCAACTCTTTCTATTGCGATGAACGAATCATTGTTCGGAATATCAGAAATCCGTCCTGTCAATGACTATCAATCAACTTGCACTCGCTAGTGTATCGGTCGTTTTTGCGAAGTGTTGCAAAGAATTTGCAAAAGTTCATCAAGTAGTTAGAAAGTGTTCTGCATTCGAACAGTGTTTGCCCGTTCCTGCAAATTAATTTTTGTAGCCCCAAAAAAATTCTAATGAACAGGCACAAACCCCATCTCTATAAGCGAATGGGTATTTTTTTATCGATGCGGTAGCCGGTCAGGTGTTGTTCGAAGCGGTAGGCGAGGGCGAGCACGCCGCTGTCGGTGGCGGTTATCAGTGCTTCGGCGTAGGCCGGGTCGATGTCGGCAGCCGGCGACATGAAGCTGCAGTCATTTCGATTTACCAGAAAAAAGATCACCGCCCGGTGCCCCTCTTTTACCATTTGGGTCAGCTCCCGCAGGTGTTTGCGACCCCGTTCGGTAACCGCGTCAGGGAAATAGGCGCCGTCTCCGTCTTTATAGGTGACGTTTTTCACTTCCACGTAACAGCGTTCATCAGCCCGCTCCAACAGCAAATCAACTCGGCTGTTCACTCCGTATTTCACCTCGCGACGAATATGGTCATACCCGACAAGCGACTTGATTTTTTTGTCTTCAATCGCTTCTTCCACCATTCTGTTGCTGACAGATGTATTCACGCCCACCCAGGTGTTGTGAGATTTAACCAGTTCCAATGTCCATTTCAATTTGCGATGGGGCGCTGGATGATACGACACCGCAACCGGTGACCCCGCTGCTTTTGTACTGAGCATCGAACCGGTATTGGGCACATGGGCGGTGATTTGTTCACCGGAATCCAGTTGAATATCTGCCAGAAAACGCTTGTACCGTTGAATCAGCTTTCCGGTTTGAAGAGGAGACAAATACTCAGCCACAGCCGCCCACCGGTCCGTTTGATTTTCTCATTTTAACTTTCCTTGTAAACTTGTGCTTCTTATTTGCATCAAAAGGAACATCCCGAGTAACCGACTTACTTTTATTTTTCAGTTCCGGGTGAGCTTCCATATAACAATCAGTCGGTGGTTCCTTGAATTGCGCTTCCGGATGCGCGGCGTAGCAGCTTCCGCCAACAGATTTGGCAAATCGAAACGCCAATTCTTCTTTTTTCAGCTTTCTATCGGTAATCGGTGTCGAAACGCATGGGTCGGTGGGGTACAGTTTCAACCAGTTGTTGATTCCACCTTCAATGATATACACATTTTTCACTCCGCTTCCCACAAGTCGTTTCCAAGCGGCTGTGGCGTATTCTTCTGTATTTGATACGACAAAGGTAAGGGTATTGTCGGGAACATTTTTCAACACTTTCACATATTCGGCATCGGTCAAAGATTGCTCAGTCACGCGTATCGCCCCTAATAGATGAAACTTGTTGAAATCATCTTCGCTGCGAACATCCAGTATACGAACATATACAGAATTTTCAGCGCGCCATTCCACCACCTCGGCCGGATGAATAAACGGATCTCTGTTTTCCAGGGAGATTTTTGACTTTTTCGCCACGGCCTCCCATTTTTCCATTGAACCCGGTTGTCCCAATACCGCAACCAAAACTGCACCAGAAAACAGTACCCCGGCGGCTGCGATTTTCTTTTTATTTTTGGGCAGCAATGCATCTTTGGTTATTTTTTCATTCCGCCCAAAATATTTTTCCGCAAGTTCCGCTGCCCAGAACATCATCAGCGCCATTGAGATCAGAAGTACCACCGCAATTCCCACCGGTACGCCGAACAGTTCATTCAACATGAAGCGCCCCATAAACGTGTCGTGTCTCGCGTCGCCGAGCAATGATGCGGTTTCACTGAAAAGTAGCGTGCCTAACCCGACGCCGCCGACGAAAGCCAGACCATCGAGTTTGAATGTGGACGCCGCAACGACCGATGTGCCGGGACAAAATCCGCCCAGTATAAATCCGACGCCCATAATCAATCCGCCGATAATTCCCGGAACCAGGTAGGTGGGGTTCACCCAGACGCGGCTGAATTCCAGCAGTCCTAGTGCCGACGCACTGAATATCAAAACGCAGGCGACAACAATCGCCGTGAACATGACTTTCAAAACGGTAAGGTCCGTCAGGTAAAACTGCGCCGCCAATTTTCGCGAATCTCCGAATCCGCTCAGCTCCAACACCGCACCGAATGCAATGCCGATAACCAGAAATATGGTGTAGTAAGGGAGGGTTCCTGCAAACGCGCTAAAATCAAAAGGTGCCATAGTCGTTGCCTCCTAGTTCCACAACCTGCGTACGAAATACGCCAGGGCATAGGCACCGATGAAGATGCTGAACATAAAGGCAAACGACCCGACAGAAAGTACCGCGCCCCCGCTCAACGCCTGACCGGAAGTGCATCCACGGGCCAGCCGGGCGCCGTATCCCATCACCAGACCGCCCAGAAGTGCCATGATGATTCGAGTTCTGGGTGTGATGGAGGGGCCCTTTCGAATTTCAACCTTCACGCGGCCGTTGAACAACCCCGAAGCGAATCCGCCGAGGATTGTACCCAGCAGCATGGCGACACCACTGTTTTCCAATGAAAAGCTGGTGCCGCCGCCCATGTGCGCCAGGTACCCGACGTGATCCACATGCGACGGAGCAAATAATTCAAGAATGGCGACCATCACTCGATTAATCGCTCCGGAGGCCCCCAGACCGTTTCCGGTAATATAAAACGCCAGAAACAGAACCACCCCGAGCAACGTGCCGCCCAGGTATGGATTGATGTATTCTTTGGGTTTTCGTGAAAAGATCATTTGTTGCCTCCTTCAACGGTTTCGGCATCAATGTCGTCATATCCATTAATCATCGCTGAAATATTCGATACGATCGTGTGACCGGTGGTGGTAAGATACAGGTGCACCACCAGAAAGGTGAGAAACATCCATGAACCGAGGTTGTGAACCGGCCCGATAACTGACAGCCCACCCAAAGGTTCCAGAAGTTGCGGCCATTTCGAATTCAACCAGATGGCCAATCCGGTCAGCACCTGAAGTGGAAACAGTACATTCAACAGGCCCAGATACGTCAGTTGCTGAAGCGGATTGAGCTTTTTATCAGGCGTTTTTTCTGCGGGGTGTTTATGGCCGAGGAAAATACCGCGGGTGTAATACTCGACCTGAGCAATTAAGGCCTGCAGCAACCCTTTCTTTTCGGGAATAAACTGAACAATCGCCGCACTCGCCAGGTGAAAGAACAACGAGAGCGCCGCGTTGATTACCAGTATAACAGCCGTGATATTGTGAAGTGTCACCGCCGTGGGGAATGAAACAAAAGACAGATTCATTGGAAAATGAATCTTTAGCCCCGTAGTGAGCAATACAATTACACTCGACGCCATCAGCCAATGCCAGATGCGTTCATACAGCGAGTACATATACACACGTTTCATCGGACCGTGGGAGGAAACCCGTTTTTTACGAGAGTAGAATCGATATCCGCCATGAAATAGAATACCGAGGAAAGACGCCCCGAACAGTAGTAATCCGAGCAAATCACTCCATGCGGCGCGTGTATACCCAAACACATAGTAATCATTGTGCTGTCCATCCCGCACCCAGCGAACCGTATCGTCTGTTTTAAGGGATCCCTGGCGCAGCGATGACATGCGCGCACCGGCTGCGATGGAGCTCTGGAATGGGAGACGGGCAGTGATCGAAATATTTTGAGACAATCGTCCGTCCTGACCGTGACAGGTTTCACACTCCCGCACGACTCCCCCCATTTCAGAAATGCCGTGCGCTATTTTATAAGCGTCTACCACCGCAACCCGCCTGGGGGCTGCATACCCCTGTTGGGTGAGCCATTTTAGAATGACCGTATGTTGCTTTTCGGTACCGATCATCAGCTCCGAATTGCTCAGCTTCCCGTTTTTATCTTTGTCAAACAGCGTTATAGCGACAGCTGTGTATTCTCCGTTGGGACCGAGGAAAAATTTGCGAATCACACTATTGGGGATCTTCTTCCCGGTGGCGGTATCTTCCCAATACCAATGCGCCACCAGATTGAAGCTACCGACACGAACCTTACCGTTTTCAGACAGATAGGGTATCAGCGCCGGTGAAATGCCGGGGTTCAGCTTTGCGTTCAAATTCCCGCCGGATATTGATGCGGCGTATTCCACCACGGGAGCCCCGTCTCGGGTGACCACGGTTTCGTCTATTGCCGAAACCAACGGACCATATACTTTGGCCACGTGGCATGCCTGACAATCAAGAACTTCAAGATGACGCTCTTTGTACGGCAAAAAGTCATGCGCCTCGGTGGGCAGATGGCAATTGCTACATTGCGGTGCCTCCAGTCGATGATCCGGGCGATGCAGATAACTCGACAGTGACATGCTGCGCGGGTCTTTTCGCAAGTGACGTTGCTGACTTTTTTTCCTTTCGGCTTTGGCGGGGTTGTTGGCACTATGGTGGCAGTCGGCACACCGGAGCATTCTCTGGGCATGAACATCTGCCGGAAAATTGAGATCATTCTTATTCTTCAGGTTCAATTGACTTTTTGAAAAGAATACCCCCGAAAAGAACACTCCGGTAAATCTAGTCAAATCATACGAAAAGGAGCCATCGTCATTAATAACGCGACTTTCGTAGTCGTCCGGAACCGCCAGACCGAACGGCGCGACCACCCCATGGCATTTACTGCATACCGTATTGTTCGCGCGATGAATACCGGTGCGCTCAGAACTCAACCTACCATAAATATCCAACTCGGCGTTCGACCACGCGTTCACGTCAGACACATGGCAATCAAAGCAGTTGACGTTTGCCCCGTTCTGCTGGTGGATATTGTGTTTCTGAATATATGCGGAATCGTGACAATTACCACAGGTGGCGTTGGCATCCACCGGTGTATGCGTATAAAACGCGTTCTGTCGAACGCTGTTGAGGGGTTCAATGGCTGGGTGCATCCGCGGGGATGCCTTCGTCGACGAAGCAGTGGGTTCAGTAACCGGTGGTCTCGGTTCGCCCGCAAACGAAACGAGGGCAAATAAAAGCTGCAGTGCGAACAGATAGAAAATCAGCGGTTTCATTTTCGTCCTCCTGTTTCGATGGGATCACCTTCATAGCCGAGCGCTTCCCAATTGAGTCGACCGGTATCGGAGTGACAATCGTTGCAAGTGAGCGCATCCGCCTTCGGAGTGACCATATGCGATAGCGGCCAGTACATTTCGGTATTTGTGAACCCGAATTTTCCACTGTAGGCAAGACCGGTTGCCTTTGCCCCAAGCGCGAAAGCCTTGTCCCAATCGAAATCGTGCCAGTACCCGCCGTCACCGGAGGTAGTCGGGACAACCAGGGTGAGGTTCCCGACATCATAAGGCTGCACGGCGTAATGAACTTTGAACGGATAAATTTTGGCGCGTTTGTCACGAATGGACCCCAGTGGCCGGTTAATGGCGGTTACCAGGGAGGGGTCGATTTTATCGCCCAACAAATAACGTGCTGCGGTTCCATTGTACCAGCGGTACTCGGGAATGATGTCATTTGCATACTGAAACTCACCTTTGATTTTCAGATAATGGTGTGGGTCTTCAGGTCGGGTGGAATCTCCAGCCTTGGACCAGTCCCAATGGGTTTTGGTCGGATTTCTGCGCGCATAGCTGGGAATATGACATGTCTCACATGCGACGCTGTTCACATGCGCGTTGATTCTGGCATCGGCGTGGGGAGCCTCCGCATGGCATTTTGTGCAAAACACGCCGTTTTCCTGATTTACGCTGACAGACATGGACTTTCCGGGGATGTCGTGTTTGCGCGTCTGATGACAATCGATGCAAAGAAAATCGAGTTTTCCCATATGCACATCATCATTCTCCATGGGATGATTCAGACTCGCGTCCAGATCTCCGTGTTTCACACCCATGCCGCCGCCACCGAAATTATGGCAAAGTCCGCAGTTGTTGCGTTTGGGATACCCAACACTTTTTGCCACGGCTTCGAGATTCACCTCTTTTTTGGGATTGCCGGCAGCGCCTTTCTGGTACGAGCCGGTGCCGTCATGACACACCAGACAATCGACCGATGTTTCACTTTCAAAATCAAACGAGTCGTCTTCCCAACCGTATCCAGCATGGCAACGGGTACACGATGCCCAGTTTCCCTGAATACCGATGCAGAAGTTATTGATCAGATTTCTTTTGCCGATTCGATGCTTCCCTTTGTGATCCGGAACCTCCACCTCGGCGCCCACCCACTTCCAATGTGCGGTTTTCATCATATCCCGGGCCGCATCCGGATGGCATTTCAGGCATTCCGCGGTAACCTCCTGGCCGGTGGCAAACGGCCCGTTCACCAGATGTGCATGTTCCATGTGTTCACGAAACGGTTTTTCAAACCTGGTGGAAGAAGGCTGTGGATGTCGATTTTGCGGCCGTAATAAAAACGTTGCAAGTCCAACCACAATCGCAATTGCGATTAGAACATACACCCATGGCTGTGTAAAAAAAGTTTTCATTGTTGCCTCACTGACTACAGGTTTTCAAACACGTCACCAGCTGTTTAAGCTGTGGTTCCGCAAGAGAATAAGTGGCTTTCCCGCCGCTTCGATCTACATCGACCAACCCGAGATGGCGCAGCGGTGTTAGATGCTGTGAAGCCTGTGCCTGCTTGACGTTCAGCACTTTGCACAGCTCATTCACGCACATCGGTTCTTCGCATAACACGCTGATGATCTGCAGTCGGAGAGGATGGGCCAATCCTTTGAGAATTTCAGCGAGATGCGGGGCCTGTGTATCGGCTATTTTGTAATGTCCCATATGAATCACCTGGTTATGGCAATATTGCAATATAGCAATAT
>JAFGXQ010000081.1 GCA_016936575.1 Deltaproteobacteria bacterium | reverse complement strand
TAGATAGTGTTTCAGGTACATGTTCACCGCTCCCTAATATGTAACCTTGGCATTTCGGGCCATCACTCCAAAAAATTCACTTTTATCGATGCTTGAAAAAATACTCTCATATTTTTCATGGGAGGGGAAACAACAAAATGGGGCTGGGAACGCGACCCGCCCGCACAGATCAATCTGAAGAATCCGTCGCTGAATCTGTCGCCGAGTCTGTCGCCGAATCTGTCGCGGAGTCTGTCGCGAAGTCTGCCGCCGAATCTGTCGTCGAGTCCGTCGACACGTCCTCAAACAACGTCCGTACCGGTCGGAAACCGGTGTCATACATTTTCATTATTGGTTCTGCCGTTGAGTGCCAGCTGGCGTTGACATAGCATCCATCTTTGTTGAAGGAACCACCTCTTCTTGTCTTTGTTCTCCCGTTTTTGGGACCAATTGGGTCAACAAGGGGAATGTCAGGTGTATCAAAATCAAGTGATTGTCCATCATTGAAGTAATCAACCCATTCAAAAACGTTTCCTAATATATCGTAAAAACCAAAAGCATTTGATACTTTTTGTTTCACGGGATGAATGGTATCGTTAGCGTTATTGCAGTACCAGGCGATTTTTTCCAAAGTCGGTTCATGAAAGCAGTAACTGGGTTGGTAGTTCTCTATATTCCCTTCATAAGTGTGTGTGGTTGTTCCAGCGCGAGCAGCAAACTCCCACTCTGCTGTAGTTGGGAGTCTGTAGCCAGGGCAACTATAGTAGTCTGGATACTTATGAATGTCACCGTTACAGTTGAAATTGATTTCTGAATTCCAACAACCTTCATCTGGCCATTCCTCTTCTGGACCGCATCCCGTTCCAATTGCATTTGTGCATGAAGAAAACTCATAACATGTTTCAAATCCCTCGATTCTTGACAGTTTATTGCACCATGCAGCCGCTTCATAAAAATTAATAAAAGTCACTGGTTTATTGGCTCCAACAATTTGTGAGGGATTGGCAAAAGAGAGGTTTTCCCACTGTGTTTGAGTAATTTCTGTTTCTGCCATTAGAAACGAACGGGTGAGTGTAACCGGTACTTGCTTTTCAACTATAGGTGCGCGACAGCCTGAGAAATCCTCGGCAGAGCCAAAAGTGAAGCTGCCAGATTGAATAACAACCCAATGGATGTTCGGCAATAATTCATTTCCAATTAAAGCATCTGCAGGTTCGATAGTATCATCTGAGTTCGATTGAGAATCTGATGAATCGTGTTTTTTGGGGGAACAGGAAAATACCGCAATTGCGAAAAGCAACAGCAAATATTTTTGTGGCGTTTTTTTGATCATATTTTTAGCCGCTTGGATAAAGTAAAATTTTGCATTCATTAATAAACAACCCTTGCTCGTCTGGCGGTATCTTCAAAAAATGACTTCTTTTCAGGGCCTAATTGAATAAGAGCCGCATTTGCAAGCGCATAATACCCCTTACCGCGAATGCTCTTGATTGAAGGTATAATCTCATCATGTGTAAATCCCAAACGCCACTGGCCGTCGTCGTATCTCCAGCCGAATTCCACGCTTGGTGAATAGTATGTCCACGGTGCTTCAAAACAGGTCCAGCCATGCTCACTGCCGGGTATATCTCTTCGCACACAGTGAACGTCAATCGCCTTTTCAGTAGCTGGAGTATTCGCCCAAACTTCTTTTATTTCGGCAATGTTGAATCGTGATTCGCCTCCTCCTGTCCATAAACCCCAGAAGAAAAACAGCCAGTCGCCCTCGCTTCCCAGGTGCTTGAAGATTGTCGGTGGTTGGCAATATAGATTTGAATATGTAGGCAGCGTGTTAGGGTTTCCGTTGTATGCAATGCCATTGAGCTCGAAGGAATGATAGCGACCAACTTTAATTGGAGTGCTCGCTGGTGTGGGTCCTGAAAAGTCGGTCGTATATACGTTATTTTTATAATACGTGAACACCCCGCTGGCCGTAGAACGCCAGTTAAATGTTGCCGCTGCAATAAAGTGAGCGAAACCCTCTGATGCCGCAGCACCCACCCATTCTCTGGTGAAAAATTTATGTGTGGTTGGGGCGTGGCAATAGGAATTGCCGATGCACCGTGCGCCCAAATATGTATCGCCGGCGTAGTCGCCGCGATTTGGACCGCCGTGCATATGGGCGATGGCATGTCCGGTTTCATGCGCAAAGGCGGTTTTTTGGGTATCGGTACTGTAACAGATTTTTTTCAGATTGTCTGAAGAATGGCCGCTGAGAAAATGTCCCCAAATCGGGTTGCATAGTGTCGGATTGTCAATTGCGTAATAAATATCTACACCAGTGGGCCAGTTCAGAATATCGGCACGTTCCAGCATCAATCGGGCGATGGGCAGCAGGCGCCCATGTACGGTATTCGGCATATTTCTGTAAATCGTAGCCGGACCACCATCAGAGGTGGCTATCTTGTAAATTTTCGTTGTTGTGTAATAGCTGTAAACTGTTCCATATTTCCATGATGTGGCATTTTGTGACAGAAACTTAACCGTGCGACCATCTGCTCCGTTTATTTGATAGGTTATGTGGATTTTATAAGTATTATCAACTGTTAGTTTTAATATGTCAGTGCAACCGTTCAGGTCGAGCTCTCCGGTAGCAACGACGTCGAGCCCACGTGTGATGCTATAAGGAACCCCCGGTACAGCGACGAGACCATCATTTTTTAAATAATCTTCTCCGTTACTGTTGTCGTCGTAGGTGGCGTTGAACCGAATGCAGTATCGGTTTTTTTGTAACTCCGCATGGGCGGTTGTTGTGGTGAGGCCGATTATCATCAGAATAGCAACATATATATACGATTTCATTTGGTCCTCCTATTCCGGAATCACGCCGGTGTCCGAGTCAGTATCGGGTTGTTCGTCTTCGACTTCTTCGAATCCGGCTTCTAAAACAAAGCCGGCGAGATTGCCCTCCTGGTCGTAGATGCGAATGCCCACGGACTCGTCCGATTTTTGAAAACCAATGCTATTGAAGGTTTCCTGAAACTCCTGTTCGTTAAAATGGGTAATCGTACCGTTTACCCAATTGTGAGTGTAATATCGCTGCGCGGTATGTTCTTCGATGTCTCGCGTTGTACCGTCTCCAAGCGGATAATGCGTAGTAAGCTTGATTGTGGCGGTTGCGATCATTCCAATGGTTTTGAACGGAAGGTCTGCGGCGGCAACATTGAATGAAAATGCATTTTGGGGCCCGATTGTAGTCTCCCCCAGTGCGATGGTTTCAGTTTCTCCGAATATGTTTTCAAGGATCAGTTCCACCGTACAATTGTAATCTACTGTTTCCAGGGAGTGAATCGTTCCGTCGAGGGACGACACATCTTCCATGATAGAACTGTCGCCGTCGATCCATTGATTCTCATACATGTAGTCCGGTTCCTCCGGTGCAATATAGTCTTCCGGGAGCAGGGAGGGGCAGGTGATGTTGCAGGCGCCCTGGTCGTCGCACAGTTGGAGGCGGTCAATCCAG
>JAFGXQ010000080.1 GCA_016936575.1 Deltaproteobacteria bacterium | reverse complement strand
TGATGGAATTCTGAGATTTTGAAGGTTCAAATGACGGTGCCGCCAACGCCAACCGATAACGCGTTTGGGACAGGGCGAGGATTTACGCTCATCCATGCGCTCAGGGGCGCCCCTACCATGATGAGGTCAGAATATCTGACAATTCGCCTTCTGACAGTGCGTAGTTGTAGAGTCTGAAATCGTCTATCATACCGTTGAAAAACGGGTCGACGGCGAACTGGCTGCGACCGATGTAGTTCAGTACCGGGCGAATGTCCGATGCTGTTGTAGTGATGTCTGTTGATTCAAACGCAATTGTTCCGTTTACGTATACCTCTACACCAACGCCGGTCAGGATCACCGCCACATGTACCCATTCCCCCATAGGGAACGCCCCACCCTCCAGCATTTGTTCTCCGGAACCATCATTGATTCCGAATCGCAACACTCCCGCATCCGAAGCCGGAGTGAAAAACATATACGCGGATTCACCGTTACCGAAATCAAACACCCGTTGCCATACATCGCCGCCGTTCCAATACACCCAAGCGGCAACCGTCAACTCAGATGTGCCGGCGACAGTCGCCGGTAACTGCACAAAACCATCCGTACCATTCAACGCAAGCGCTTGTCCGTCGCCGTTTCCCTGAACATACGAAACCGCTCCCAGGGCCGCGCCGTGATTCAAATTCTGAGTGCTGTCCAACGTGTCGCCCTCAAACGCCAAACGCATCACCATCGTTTCGGTTCCGGCGGGGGATGCAGATACCTCTGCAGAAATGGATGATCTATTCAACGAGGCGTCTTCTGCACGCACCACATAGTAATAAGTCGTTCCAGCCTCTGCCGTGTTATCAACAAACGCGGTCGCAGTCACATTTCGAGCAATGGTATTGTACGGCCCTCCCGCGTTTTCAGAACGAAGAATCGTGTACCCCGCCACATCGGCCTCCGGCGAAGCGGTCCAATCAATACGAGTAAAAGCCGCACCCGATACCGCTGTCACATTGGACGGCGCACTGGGTGCAGAAAACTCCAACGGCACATCTGTCGGCAACAGGCGCCATTGCTGACTGGCTCGGTCGGTTTTTGTCCACTGATGAACCGTTGCCCCGCTTGTCGTTGACTCTCCATCCACATCGAGACATCGGCCGCTATGCCGGTTGCACACATAGAACCATCCGTCCTCGTCATAGTCCAAATACCATTGCTGGTTGGCGCCGCCGGCATCGGGCCATTGAATCACACCGCCGCCGTCTTCCAGTGACCAGTCCAGTACATCGGGCACTTTGCCGCTGTGCACTGCTGTTACCTTGAAATAACTGAAATCGCCGCCGATTCGATTGTTCACCGGAACAACATCCCATTGTTGACTTTCAGCACCGCTGTATGCCCCCTGCTGCAACTCGGCGCCGTCCGCCGTGGATCCACCTGCCACTTCGAGCACCTGTTCGCTGTTGCGATTGACCAGCACATACCGTCCGTTGACGGGGGGCTGAATATCGTCGCCCCAGGTAATGTTCACCACGTTCTCCGCATTGGGTTGATCCTCCCAGTACCCCGTCCCTCCGGGAATCTCCATCACGTACTCACGCTGCGGGCCGTGCCCATCGTAGAATACATCTCTATCTGTAGACACAAACCGATAGGTCGTGGTCACCGCCTGACGCTCCGATGCGCCGCCGAACGCCTGCACCCGGCCATCCAATCCGCGATACACCGCCGCTGCGGTCCAATTGGGTCTGTGCTCCGCGTAGCCCAGCCGACTGCCATCGCTGGTTTTCACAAACTCCCCCCGGGCACGTTCCGCCGTGCCCCACCAGATACCCGTCTGCATGCCGTACTCAGCACCCACGATGGCTTCCATCACGTTGTGAAGCTCGTCATTCACTGACCGTTTTCCGTCAGCATTCGCGGTTTGATGTAAGGCGGCATAGCTGTCAAAGGACCCCGCCAATTGATGGGTGTTGGCTTCATCGAGTCTCTCTTTCAATGCATCGTACCATTCCGCGGCGGCATCTGCGCTCAGCGTGTTTCCACCGGTGATGCGCACGTCGGTGAAGCGCGGATTGGCACGAAGCAGACCGGCGGTTTCGTAAAAGGTTTGAATCGTTCCCTGCTTGGTGTCGTAATCCGGTTCGTTCAACGGCGCCGCAGAAATCACGGTTCGTCCCCGCGCTTCACATTGCGCTGCGGTGACGTCAATCAGTTCGGCCAACCGCGCGGGAACCACATTACCGTTCGTATCAGTGAACCAAGGGTCAATGGTAGGTGGATCCGCATTCAACGCCACTGCCGCGTGGCTTCCCACCAAGTCCACATAGTCCAACCGCTGTGACAGTAAACTTGCTTGCTCTGACTGCAACTCGCCGTTCACCAACGCCGCCGTGGGCGTAAAAGAAACCCTCACCACATCGATTTGGGGGGCGCCCATGAACGCAATGCCGCGTAAGATGTTTGCTTCACTCACCCAGGCCGTATCGAGTCCCCAAAGGGGAATGGCTTTCGATTCTCCGGCATCTGCCACACTATACATGACAGCGCGATCTGCAACCGGTTGCGCCGCAAGCGTACTTGCCGGGCTCACCGCATCGCTGTTATCAATCTCGGTATCGGCATCCGTATCGCTGTCGGTGTCACTGTCTGTATCGCTATCAGTGTCACTGTCTGTATCACTATCAGTGTCACTGTCTGTATCGCTGTCGGCGTCACTGTCTGTATCGCTGTCGGCGTCACTGTCTGTATCGCTGTCGGTGTCACTGTCTGTATCGCTGTCGGTGTCACTGTCTGTATCGCTGTCGATGTCACTGTCTGTATCACTGTCTGAATCCGCATCGGTGAACGTTTCGGAATCTGTCAACCCGCCGGAGTCCGAATCAGACGAAGGCGGGCCGTCGTCACTGTCCGCGTCGCTGTCACTGTCCGCATCAGAGTCACTGTCAGTATCCCCGTCCGTCAGCAATGCCTCAGATTCGGAGGAACCATCGCTGCAGCCGACCAGAAATACGAACAGAAAAAATATACTTATCCAGAATTTATATGACATCACAACCAACCTCTCTTTTTTGCCTGTTTCAACTATATAAGTAGTTCATCGAGAAAAAAACGGGGAAATTCCATTTATTTTTTTCTCCCCCATATTCGTTTTGATGTATGACACGAAGTAATGTTTTCAATATAAAGGAAACCTATGCGACGAATTGTGATTGCGCTGGCCCGCGGATACAAAAAAATCAGGTTGCTTCTTCTGAAACTTCGGGGGCGTACCCCCGCCTCTCACGCGGCGATACGCGTGGCCACAGGGCAAACCTGGGAAGATTTCTGCGACACGCTGAAAGCAGCCGGCGCCAATATTCTAGCGCACCCGGATGTAGATGAACGGACGCAGGCGGAAGGATACCGCTATCTGTCCAGACTCACCCGTGCCGGGCTGGAGGCGTTCGTGGAGTTCGCCGACCCCAAAGCACCGGTCCTGAAACGAATGGTGCACGAAACCGTAAAAATGGGCGCTGACAACCCCGACAACTACTACCAGAATGCGGTAATCAGCGGTGAATACGATTACAGAATCACAGGCACGCGCGGCAGTGTTCATTTCCTGTACCTGTCCACACAGAAGGGCGGCTATGGCCAGGGTGGAAATATGCCGCCCACCGGGTCACTCAGTTCAAAAGAAATCATTGTCGATGAAGCCGGTCGAGTGGAAATCATCCTGAGTTGCAACAGGCAACCGGGCAATTGGCTGCCCATGGAAAAAGACACGGGCCTGGTAATGGTGCGTCAGACATTCCTCGACAAGGAAACCGAGACCCCCGCTGAGTTGCATATTGAAAGAATTCACGGCGACGGCCTACCCACAAATCTGACCGCATTGTCGCTCGACGAAAAATTGATGAACGCCGCAAACCTGGTGGCCGGCGCCACATTCCTGTTTTCGAAATGGACCAAAGACTTTCAGAAACATACAAACCGATTGCCGCAGTTTGACCCCGACACCTCAACCGGCGCCGGCGGCGACCCCGACATTGCGTATTTTCATAGTTACTGGGAACTCGACCCCCATGAGGCGCTTGTCATCGACGCCATGCCACCGGATTGCGAGCACTGGAATTTTCAGCTGAACAATCACTGGATGGAATCACTGGACTACCGGTACTACCGAATTCATATCAACAAACACAGCGCGGTATATAATGACGACGGCAGTGTACGCGTCATTGTCGCCCACGAAGACCCGGGACACCCCAACTGGCTTTCCACCACCGGACATACCCGGGGGACCATGTGCTGGCGTTGGATACATGCGAACGCCCACCCCGAGCCGCAAACCAGAGTCCTATCACTCGATGCGCTGAAAAACGAGGCTGAACAGTGAACTCGCTGCCGACCACATCGACAGATTATGCGCATCCCTATCGTCCCGCCCTGGTCAAAGCGTATAACATTGCCGCGCGCCCGTTTTTTTCAAAGGCCCTCGCTACGCTCACCAGTGAGAAGTTAATTGCACACGCCGTGCGGGCGGAGCGTTTTGACCACCTGGGGCGAAATGAAATCGAAACGCCGCTCGAGGTGCTCCTGAACGCCATTCGCAATGAGGCCAATCTCTCGCCGTTCGGCCTGTTTGTCACCAAGCAGCGACTGCTCAACCTGCTGCGCAATCGGCTGCGAGTAAATAAGTTACTGAGCGACCACCCTGAAATCAACGATGTAAAAATCACACCGCCGATTCTGATTACCGGACTGCAACGCACCGGCACCACACTGCTGCATCGGCTGCTGACGCTGGACCCCGATCACCGTGCGCTTTTGTCGTACGAAGCCCTGAACCCCGCACCACTTCATGCGAATCCGCAAGTCGACAAAAAGAAAAAACAAAAACTCGCGCATACCGCCCAAAAAGCGCTCTCCTATATCGCGCCCGACTTCTTTGCCATTCACCCGGTGGAGGCCGCCGCGCCGGAAGAAGACGTACTCTTGCTTGACTATGCGCTGATCAGCACGGTTGCGGAATCCACCTTGCGCGTTCCATCGTATGCGCGATGGGTGGAGCGAGCCGATAATCGCCCCGCATACGAATATCTAAAGCTGCTGCTGAAAGTGCTGAGCTGGAGAACACCCACACGCACGTGGATATTGAAATCACCCCACCATCTGGAGTTTCTGGCGGACTTTGCGGCCGTATTTCCGGAAGCCACCGTGGTCATGACCCATCGCGATCCCACCGCGACGCTCCCGTCGTTCTGCTCCATGATGGCCCACGGAAGAGGCATTTTTTCCGATGTGGTTGACCCGGTCGAAATCGGCGACCACTGGCTCCGTAAAACCGCACGCATGCTGAAAAAGAGTCAACAATACCGCACAGAACACCCGAGCGCTCGAATTGTTGATATCTACTACGATGACTTTATCGCGCACCCTATTGACCAGATTCAGCGCATCTATCGCGCTTCGGAAAAGCCGTTTATTGAAGAGTCCGCAGAGCTTGTTCGCACAGGACTTCAACAAAATCGACAGCATAAGTACGGTGTTCACAAATACGATCTGACATCCTTCGGACTTACCGAAGAAAAAATCAGGGCCGCGTACGGAGAATTGTACGGTAAATGAACCGACAAACGGAACGAGGAATTCAGCATGGCAGCGAAAAACAAGGGAATCGCGGGAGCTACAATCGAAGGCGTAAAAGGCGGCTTCAAAAAAGGTGCGGTGTATAACGAGAGTCAGTTCAATGTACACGGGAAAAGCTGTCTGATCACCGGCGCCAACAGCGGCCTGGGCAAAGGCATTGCCATCCGAATGGCCACACTGGGCGCCCATGTCACCATGGCCGGAAGAACGCTGGATGAAACCGCCCGACACGCCATTGCCGAGGCGTCCGGAAACAGCAACGTCGCCATGGAAAAACTGGATTTGGCCTCGTTTCAAAACGTTCGCGCTTTTTGTCGACGCATTAAAGAGGCCGACCAACATTTTGACATTGTCATTCTGAACGCCGCAACCGTCGCCAAAGAAGGTCGCCTGACAAAAGACGGTCTCGACACCATGACCCAGGTCAATTTCCTGTCAAACGTTCTGCTCATTGAGACGTTGTTGAAAAATGAAAGCATCCGAAACGCAAGAACATCAAAATCCCCCTTACCCCCTTTTCAAGGGGGAGAAAGTGCAAAATCCCCCCTGCCCCCGTTTCAAGGGGGAGAAAGTACAGAATTCCCCCCCGGCGAAATTCCGCGAATTGTGGTTGTTTCTTCAGAAGCCCATCGGTGGAGCGAATCCATTGACATTGACGCAATCGACAAACCGCGCACTTTTAAAATGAAAGAATCGATGAAAGTATACTCGGACACCAAATTCATGATGGCCGCATATACATCGAACCTGGCGAAGCGACTCACCGAACAGGCCGGGCCTGTCATTTCGGTACATGCCCACTGCCCCGGCGCGGTCAACTCCAATCTGGCCAGAGAGGCGCCCCCATTCCTTCAGCCGCTGTTAAAAGGAATTTTCTTTCTATTTTTTGCCAGTCCCCAAAAAGCATCCCGCCCCGCGGTACACCTGGCATGCTCACCAACCCTCACCGGAAAAACCGGTCTGTACTACCACCTGATGAACGAAAAACAGTTCGACGAGCGCGCATTGGATGCCGATTTCCAACAACAACTGCTGCAAAAGGCGCTCCAAATCACGGGCGCATAACCCGAGACGTCTGCGCCTCACGCAACCGACACCGGAATGGTCGCAAAGTCGAAACAAATATTGACATCGCGGCACAAAGCCGCGGGAACGAGTCCCGCGGACAGGGATATGACTTCGTCATAAGCCATGAAGGCTGAGAGTTGCGGAACACTGCTGACCCGCCCGCAGCGGCGTTGAGCAACGCGAAATCCTGTCCGCGGAACTTGTTTCCGCGGCTCCCCATCCAAACCGCAAAATATGTGGACAATGAGGAGCGTTCAGCTGCCGCCGAATGCAATCAGCGACCAGGGCTATACTCCGGACACTACTTTTCATCTTTGCGATTGCCCACGCAACCATCCGTTTTGTAATTGATTCGGTTCTCTATATAAGATAATATCGCAATTATAACATTTACAATTAGAGAAACGTCCATCTTAACCGGGGGGAACCATGCGTATACCAAAATGCTGCACAAAAATTACATTGTCGTTGTTGCTGCCGATGTGTCTAATGCTGCTGATTGCCTGCAGCGAATCCGGCACCCATCACGAAGACAACACCAACGGAGATGCCGATACGGATACCGACACTGATACAGACACGGATTCAGACACGGATTCAGACACTGACACAGATACCGATGCGGATACTGATTCAGACACTGATTCAGACACTGACACAGATACCGATGCGGATACCGATGCTGACACCGATGCGGATACCGACGCTGACACCGATGCGGATACCGACGCAGACGCCGATGCTGATGCGGATGCAGACACTGACACAGACACAGACACAGACACGGATACCGACACAGACACCGACACGGATTCAGACACTGATTCAGACACTGATTCAGACACTGACACAGATACCGATGCGGATACCGACACTGACACCGATGCGGATACCGATGCGGATACCGATGCGGATGCGGATACAGACACTGATGCAGACACTGATGCCGATACTGATTCAGATACCGACACAGACACCGGCACCGATGGAGATCAGTATATTTTTGAAGCTGTCGACATCATCCTGGTCGTTGATAATTCCGGCTCCATGGCGCAGGAACAGGAAATTTTGAGTTCAGCAGTTATCACGCTGTTGAATGCGTTGGTCAACCCTCTGCCCACCTGGGAGGCGCCTGGCGCTGACGACGTACGAATCGGAGTGACAACCACGGATATGGGGGTTTCTTTTGGCGGCACGCCGTACATCGACGATTTCAACCCTCACCCGGGATGCTCCGAAGGGGATGGTATGGGGGACAACGGAATGTTTATCGCTGACTATTCGCGGCCGGAAATTACAATATCCGAGGGTACCATCCCATGTGACAGTACAGCGATTCAATGCCCGTCCGGCTGGACATGCGACGATATGGACACCGATGGCATCGGTTTCTGCAATGATCCAAACGGGGACGGCGCCAGCCAATCCTGCGAGAATTCCCCCTCAGATTTGAACACTGATTTTATTGAGCTCGGGGTCTACTCCGCCAATGAACTTCCGTTCTCGACCGCCTGTCTAACCAGTGTAGGTACCCAAGGATGTGCCTTCGAGCAACAAATCGCGGCTGGGGCAGCGGCGCTCAACAACAACACCGGATTTGTCCGTTCAGACTCTCTGACCGTTGTTATCGTTATTTCAGATGAAGCCGACTGTTCTCTGGAGAGCAACGAATGGCACGATGTAGATGAACTTGAAACCAACGAACGAAATGTGGCCTGCGGGGTACATCCGGAATTCATGACAAGCGTCGCAGAGCTGAAAAATCAATACGATGCCGCCAAGGCAAGCGTTTCCGACAAGCCGAATTCTATTCTGTTTGCCGGCATTGTAGGCGTTCCACTGGTGGACGAATGCCAGGGAAAAGGAAATACGTTGGGCGGATGTCAGGACATTCCATTGGCGTCCGGGACAGTGGGGAATCCAGATATTATCGTCCGTCAGGATCCAAACGGCAATGATGCCCTTTACTACGAATGGGCCTGTGAGCGTGAGGTGGACGGCGAAGCCGTTACCCAGGCCTACGCTGCCAACCGCATCATCGACATGGCCCAGCTATACGGCGACATGGGCTACATCTATTCTATCTGCAACGAAGATTGGTCACCAGCCATGGAAAACATTGCCGAAATGATTGTCCAGAAGATGAAGTGAAACACATGCCGACATCGAGGAGAAAGAAAATGACAACTCACTATCCATTTTTCAATCAGTGCGCTAACGTATGGCGTGCTTCAATTTGCGCGCTATCCCTGCTTTGGGCATGCGCCTGCCACGATGTAAGCAATGCGATTGACGACTCCGGTGTGAACCCCGATACGTCTACGGACACCGACACGAATGTGAACAACGGAACAGACACTTCCACGCCGGTTGAAAACACATACACCGGGGTGGATATCATTCTCGTGGTGGACAACTCCGGCTCCATGGCGCAGGAACAGGAAATGCTGAGCACCGCGCTGTTTTCGCTGATTAATTCGCTGGTCAATCCGCTGGATTCCAAAAGTACCGCACCCCTCGATGATATTCGCATCGGCGTAACCACATCAGATATGGGCGTATCCTACGGCGGCACGCCGTCTACATACACATTTTCTCCCCACCCCGTCTGTTCAGAGGGAGACGGCATGGGCGACAACGGTGCATTCGTAACAGCCTATCTGTCCACTGAAATCAACCTGCAGGAAAACATCATTCCGTGCGACGCGTCGGCCGCCCAATGCCCCACCGGCTGGAGCTGCGATTATATCGATGCCGAAGGTGTCGGCCGCTGCGGTGACCCGAACGGCGACGGAACGGCACAATCCTGCCCGCCATCAGCCTACGATGTAAGTCGCCCGTTCGTAGATAATCATTATTGGACCTCAGAAACCATGGCGTTCACCACCGCCTGTCTCAGCAGCAGTGTGGGTACCGAGGGTTGTGCTTTTGAACAGCAATTGGCGGCCGGTGCGGCCGGAATGAGAAACAACGATGGATTTGTCAGAGCCGATTCGCTCACCGCGGTTATCGTTATTTCAGACGAAGAAGACTGCTCCCTGGCCGACGATGACTGGCACTCGGTTGAGGAGTTGGCCACCCCTGAACGCAATGTGGCCTGCGGTCTGCATCCTGAATATATGGAAACGGTTATTGACATGAAAGACGCCTATAATAATGCCAAAATGTCCGGCGGCGGCCCGGAGAACGCGATTCTCTTTGCGGCCATTATCGGTGTTCCGCCGGTACCGGAATGTCAGGGGAGCGGCGCCGCCGTTTCGGGTTGTCTGGATGTACCGCTGGAATATGGAACCGTCGGAGACCCGGAAATTATCGAACGCCTCGACCCAAACGGCAATCCGTCGGCGTACTACGAATATGCCTGTGAGCGTTTTGATTACGCCGGATATGCAATCACCCAGGCATATCCCGCATCGCGCATTGTTGAATTGGCCCAGTTGTTCGGCAACATGGGCTATATCTATTCTATCTGCAACGAAGACTGGACCCCGGCGATGAATGCAATTGCCGCACGAATTACTGAAATTGTAAATTAAATCAAGTATAACACTTTTGACTAAAGGAACGGTTCAATGACAAAGCAAATGATAAATCACAAGCGAATCACACTACAAACAATCCTACTGTTGCTTATCGTTGCATGGGCGGGGACGATTTCGTGCAATCATACTTCGGGCAGCGACGACGACACAGACACCACCCCCGGCAGTGACGGAGACAGTGACGCTGATGCCGATGGGGACACCGATGCCGATTCAGATAGCGACGCGGATATGAATTCATACAGCGGCGTCGATATTCTGTTCGTGATGGATTACGACAACTCCCTTTCGTATGTATCGCGCACATTGTCGGCCTCGGTGCATACACTGATAAACAGCATCACCCAAAACCAATCCGGCGAAACCGGAACCCCAACCACCGACATTCGCATCGGTGTCACCACAGTGAATTTGGGCGTATCCGCGGACGGCATTCCATGCACCGAAGAGTTTCTCACCGCGGCGAACTGTGAAGGCCTGGGGCAAAACGGAGAACTGCTTGCGAGCACCGCCACAGAGGCTGTCGAAGTATCGATCAGTAAAATCAGTTGCGAAAACAATACCTTCTGCCCCGCTTCATATGAGTGCGACAGCGCCGGCAGCGTCTGCGACGGCTTGAACGCCCCGGATGCGATCATATCCTGCGACAGCAGACCGGCCGATCGCAGCGAGGCATTTATCACGTTGAACGAAACCGACATCATGACCAGCGCCATGGAAGCCGCGTGCCTGGTTGACCACAGTATGGACGGCTGCGGCTACGAGCAGCAACTCGGCGCGGCTGCACGGGGACTTGTTTCAAACGATTCATTCATTCGTGCCGATTCTCTGACAGTTGTGATTGTTATCTCCGATAAAAATGATTGCACCATCGGGTCAACAGACTGGTACGACGTTGAAGAGCTTAAAACAATCGACGCCAATCTCGCCTGCGGCCGGCACCCGGATATGATGGTGCGCGTTGAAACGTTGAGAGACCGGTACCTTGATGCCAAACGCGCTGTATCGGGTAAATCGGGCGGCATACTGTTCGCAGCGATTACCGGTGTGCCCGCCGTACCGAACTGTCAGGGAGACGGAAATATGATTTCAAACTGCTTAAACGAACCGTTGGAAACCGGCGGCACGGTGGGCAGCCCCGATGAAATATCGGTAGAATTGGGAGGGCTGGATACGCCCGTATTCTCTTATGTATGCAAGCTCACCGCAGATACCGGCACGTCCACGCGACACGTTTATCCGGCGGGGCGTATCGTACAGATGGTGCAATCGTTCGGCGCCATGGGATATATGTACTCCTATTGCAACGACGACTGGACGCCCGCCATGAACGAAATCGGGCAAAAAATCAAATCCATGCAACAATGAGGCAACAAAGAACGATACGCCGCGGCCTCATCCTCATCAGCCGCAATATACCGTTTTGGGACCGCCTCACCCATCGCCTGTGGAACGTACAGTACGGGCCAGTAAAGAGATAACTCCGGGGGGGTCTGGATGAGCCGGATTGTCCGGCGAGCAGTGTTTTAAGCGAAACGGTATATTCCTACGATTGCTGGTGATACCCGCCCTGCTTGTCAGCATCTACCGAATCAAACCTATTTAAACACCCGAAGACGACGCAATAGCGTTTGCGCCTTTTCTTCGATGTCTTCGTCGTCGGCTAATGCGACTAGACTCTTCAGCCGTTGCTCCAGGGTACTTATGCGCTTGGGTGCGCGATTGGCGTCTACCAATTGTGCGATTTCATCGAGTGCCTGCTCCTGCAGTTCTTCGTCGTTGCATGCGAGCACTTCACACAGCAACGCATAGTCGGGGGGCAGCGCCCAATTCTGCAGATATTCCTTGACCGCCTGGGTTTTGGCTGACGATGATTTGGCATCGCTGATTTTTTTCGCTGCGGCTTTGCGTTCCTTGCCTTCTTTGGAATCGTCGAGGGCGGCAAACTTTTCTTTCAGCCCGGCGGGGGCTTTACCGTCTCCATCGAAAAAGCTGTTCAGCTGCGACTTGTACAACTTTGACGCATTGTCAGCTCTGGCCTGCTTGAACCGGCTCCCCTTGGGCCGGTCATCTTTGCGATGCGCAGACTGATCTTTTCGCTGATCAATTTCGCGCCAACTGCGTTTCGGTTTTTCGTATTCACCTGCCATGGGGAATTCCCTCCTTACAAAAACATTTGTGCAACCCTCAACCTACAACATGTTCTCCGAATATGCAATGCAGCGCATTTGCCCACCACTGGTGTACGCCTGGATGCTTTTTAAAAAGCAAAATCAGCTCCCGCATGTCGTCAGAAAAAAACATTTAAAACAGCTGCCGAATGGTAATTTTTTTTTCAATGGGCTGATAGGGATACATATGATCGCGCATCGTAATAAGTGCAGTGACCCTTTCCTCTGGCGACATGTTCAACATGTCTTCCCGCCGCAGGTCATCTTGCTCGTGAATTTGAATCACTCGAATCTTACGTTCCATCATTAAAACATACCAAAAAATAAATGATTTTCCAACACCTACAGCAAATTCCGGGCTTTGATGTCGAGGTAGTTGTTAATGGCGGTAGCGGAGTATTGTCCGGGCAAGGCATCGAGGGCCAGTACCTTGGCGTGCTGCAACCTCGACAGACTCTCTGTGCGATCCATCATTAGATCTGCAGCGGCGGCCACTTCGAACGCTTCCTTGGTGCTGTGAGGCACGTTGCGCACCGCCCGTTCCAGTGCGGGTTCCTTGAAAAACAGACACAGCGGCAGGTGCTGACGTCCCAGGTACGAGGCATAGGTGCGAATCAACCGCTGCTCTTCTCCCTTACCCATATGCGTCATCAGCAGCAGCAGAGAACGCTTGTTCACATTGGCCATTACATGCTTGAACGCGTGAGAATAGTTGGTGGCCACCGGTTCGGGCTCCATGTCGTACGCCGCCATAATCAACGCATCCACCGCCCCGCGCCCTTTTCGCAGGGGCACATATTTTTTCACTTTATCAGAAAACAACACTGCGCCGATATTGTCGCCCTTCTTCTGAGCGATGTGCCCCAGAATAATGGCCGTGTTCAATGCGTAGTCAAAATGACTGAGGCCGTCGGTGGTCTGTTGCATCAGCCGCCCCATATCAATCATGAACAGCACGTTCTGATTGCGATCCTGACCCATTTCGCGAACAATCAGCCGATTCAGCCGTGCGGTGGTTTTCCAATCCACCTTGCGCGGTTCATCGCCCGACCGGTAGTCGCGCATCCGTTCAAATTCGTGCCCGTCTCCTTTCACCCGTGTATTCAGATACCCCAATTCAGACAAACTGTTGGTCTGCGCAAGCAGCTCAAACTGCGAAATGGCTTCAATGTCGGGGTACACCTGCACCTCGGCAAAATCCGCCACCGACCGCTGTACAAACCAAAACCCCAACCGACTCCGCGTCTGCAGCCGAATATGACCGAAGGTGTACCGCCCCCGCCGCTTCGGCGTGTACCAGTACACCACTTTCCCCTGTTGCCCCGGAGATAGATGCACAGACATCTGCTCCTCGTCCACACTACCGGGCTGAGGGGCTTCATCGATGAATGACAGATGAAGCGCAAAGGCGTTCAAATTTTTCAATACCAGCTCCACCTTGTTTTTCGCCCCCACCGACAACACTTTGGCCACGCGCCGACGTACGGCAAAACGCAATTGGGTGCCCAGCATCCGATCTGAAATGATCACCGCCACCACGGCGAGCGGCAGCAGCCATCCCATCATATACGGGATGCCCGCAAACGGTACCGCCAACGGCCCGACACCGCTCACCACCAGCAGCCATAACGCTTTGCGTGTCGGATACATATTACTCCCTGGGAACCTCAATGCTATCGAACAGCTGCGCCAGTACGTCATCGGGCTGCACCCCGCGAATCACGGAATCCGGGCTCAGCCGAATGCGATGTCGCAACCCCCACGGGGCAATACGCAGCACATCATCGGGCGTTACATAATCGCGCCCGCGTACTGCCGCTGCCGCACGAGCGCCCATCAGCAGCGCCACTGACGCCCGAGGGGATGCACCCACCGAGATGCCGGGCCATTCCCGGGTTTTCGTAACAATTGCGGCGATGTACTCCAACACCCTATGCGCCACTTCCACCTGAGTGCACGAATCAATCACAGTTAGAATGGTCTGCTTGTCGGCCACCTTCTGAACCCCCATGGCCGCCATGTTAAACAAATCTTTTCCCGCCTGATAGCGCATCAGTATTTCGGTTTCCTCCGCCATAGAAGGATAGTCGGCCAGCAGCTTGAACATAAACCGGTCAACCTGCGCTTCCGGAAGCGGATAGGTGCCTTCATATTCGAGCGGATTCTGCGTGGCGAGCGTAACAAACGGCGGTTCAATGGGATAGGTTTTTCCATCGATCGACACCTGGCGTTCCTGAAGACATTCAAGCATGGCGGACTGGGTCTTGGGAGTAGCCCGGTTCACCTCGTCGGCCAACAGAATATTCGTAAATACCGGTCCCTGCTTATAAATGAACCGCTGTTCCTTCATATCAAATACTGAGTGGCCCACCAAATCTCCCGGCATCAAATCCGGGGTGCATTGAACCCGCCGATTACTGCAGTCCAAAACGGTGGCAAGCGTATTCACCAGCAGTGTCTTGCCCAGTCCGGGAGGCCCTTCTATCAACACGTGGCCGTGCGAAAACAGTGCCAACATTACGCCTTCCACCAGGTCGTCCTGCCCCACGATTACCTTCCCCATTTCGTTTCGAACCGTTTCAAAAACTTGCTGAATACTCGATGGCGTCATCATTTTTTACTTATCCCTTTGTTCTTCGAGCACCTTGCGACGCTCCGCCAGTGTTTTAACCATTTGCAGTTGCTCTTCAATCTCCCCCCCTTGGGCGACCATCTCGTCTGCACGCCTCACCAATTGTTCTGCGTCGGCCAGTTTGGTGCTGCCCGCGTGAAACCCCTGCAATTGTCTTCTGAAATACTGCGCATACCGCGACAGCGCCCAGCCGCCCTTCTTCGCTCTGAAATAAAAACTCCCGATATCGGCCGCCAAAGTAGTCACTTCACGCACCCTGCGCTCATCAGGGGCGCGTTCAATGCGAACCAGCCGTCTCGACATATACCAATACCAGAAAATCAGAATCAGCAGCAGATGTAAAAAGACCGCTCGAAACGGACCGGTGCCGATAAGCGGCGCCAGCGCCGGCTGCACCGATACACCCTCATGCGATTCGTCAAATACCCATGTACCGGTTCTACCCACTTCATCGATCAATGCCGCTGCGAACAGATGGGTTTTCTTGAATCCAATCGACTGATTGTTCAGCATCACCGAATCGGCTATCTGCACCACTGCACCGGTACCGAATGTCTCCAGGGTGGCCAGCACGGTGCCGTCGTCGGCAGACGCCAGCACTTCTGAAGCGCCTTCCCCCAGTTCCAGGTGTCCCTGTGTCTTCAATGTAAACGATTCAACCTCTCGCGGGTTCTCTGAATTCACATGAAGATATTCGATTTCCTTCAATGACGCCTCCGCGTCCTTCCACTTGGAAATGGTCCAGCTTTCGTTTTCGGGAAACACATTGCGCAGCATCTTTCCATTGTCGTCCCAGATGGGGTATGCCACAACCAGGGTTCCCCCTCGCTCCGATACCCAATCCATGATGTCGTGACGTTCGTCATCGCTCAGGCCTTCGGAAGGACGCAGCAACACCAGCACATCTTCGTTCGTCAGATGGGCGGCGCCGCGCAGGGTACGACTCACGGAGGAAACCTCTTTTTCAATTAAATCGTAGAAAATGCGAAATCCATGGGGTTCAGGCGTAACGGACGGCACCTGGGTATACAACGGCGGCGGCTCCGGTCGCCAGAATACCAGCACCAGCAACCACACCCCCACTATCAGCCACCAGCCCCGCTCACTGCGCATCACTGCCCTCCCTTCGTCCCAATGTCAGCAGGTCTGTTTCCACCAGCAGCAAACAATCATCATAGCGCTCGCGGGTGGCTTCCCGATTGCCGAAAAACAAATCTTCAAAATGACGAATCACCCGGTCCACGGCCTGCGTCGGTCCACCGTTTGTGCGCGTCTGCTGCACGATATGCCAGTTGGTGGTGGAACGCTCCAGCGCCACATACCCGTTCTTGGACAATGCCGAAATCGCCGAAAGATAAATGAAGCCCACTGCGGCTTTAAAGTCGCCGCGCACAGCCGCTTCTCTGGCGCGTGACAATAAATCGTCGGCATTCCATTGATGAATTCGCGACACCCGTATGTGATCGGGTTCAATCTCTTCGTCCACCTCTTCAAGCGGTGTGTCCGCTTCAGGGAGCTGTCGTATCAGCGCTTTCACCACGAAGAAGATAATCAACAGCAGCGCGGCAATCCCCACCGCATACCCGATGGGAACCATCGTGGAGGCAGACGGCGCACAGGCACCGCAGTTTCCGATGACCGGGTCGCAGGCGCAGTTTCCCAAATCCGGCGCGCAGTCACAATCCGGCGGTTCACTGTTGCCGCATCCGCTGTCGGAAGGTTGATCCTCAGGCGGGTCCAAATCCCGAAAGTCGGGTTCAAACGAACAACCGTCTCCAGCCTCGGGCATCTCTGATACCTCACCGGCCCCGGCCCCGCCGTGTTTGCCTTTATGATGCGGCGGCTTCGCGGACGACGCTTCCTTGCCACCTTCGCGCAACCAATTGTACTGGGGGTCTTTGATGATTTCATCGACCTCGCGATCCACCTTATCGTTGCTGGGCGAACCGGGCACGGCAGCCAATACCGGGCAGAGCAATACAACCACAACAAACGAAACGATTTTCACCAGGCCGGTCACCGTTCGCTACCGTTCCCTTCTTCCAGCCGCTGTGCCGCGCGCCGAAAATCCAACTCCAAGTCCCAACCCTCCGCGCGGATACGCGCATCCAGATATCGAAAAAACCATCCCAGTGAGTAAATCGGACACACCACCACCACCGCTGCCATCCAGATGCCCAGTCGCATCGGGTCATCCAACACCTCTTCACTTCGAAGACCGGTATCCTGCCACAGGGTAAACACATTTCCCAGCGTGAGCTCCAGCAGACAAATCGCACCGGCCGCAAACGCGGTAACCACCAGTATCAACTGAAAATCAAACACAAATGAATTTCCACCGCCCCGTCGCAGCAACCCCTTGCGCCGTATACGCAAATCCCGACCGCGAAGTTGCTCCAGAATACCCACCGGCGCCGTGTACGAAAATGCCAGATGCCATGCGTAGCCTATCACGACTGGAAGAAACAGCAGGCATACAATATTTTCCCACAGTTTACGGCCGAAGTACCTGCCCCAGACCGACCGATACACCCCCAGCGACTCCCTCAGGGTCAGCCGACTGCCGAACACGATACGCCCTGCCGAGGCGACCACCGCTCCGGTAAGCAGCGAGAGCAACACCATCAATACCGCGATCGCAAAAAACGCACTGTGTGTTAAATAATGAATACTCATGGCCACCACCACCGCCGGAAATCCGAAAACCGCTGTTTGGGAAAACAGCAGTGGAAAATGAGTCCGATAAAACAGTACGGCCGTATCCACCAGTTCAGAGGCGCTTCTGGGACGAATTTCGATGGTCGCATCCGCTATCTTCATGGCTGAGTCGTTTCCCCGTTGTCGCGCTGTTGCGAATTTGTCCGTCCTGCCCATGCGAGATATACAATCACGGTCGACCAGAGCACCGCCGCCACCGCATACTTCACCACCGCCGGCGCAGATGATGGCGACCAGAACGCTTCAATAAACGCGGCAATGGTCAGCATCACCGCGCTTCCCAAAACCACTTTCAAAATTTTCGCGCTATTGATTTTCAACGCATCCAAACGACTCCAGCGTCCCGGATTCACCAGCAGCATGCCCAGCCGCAACCCGGTGGCGCCGCACAATACAATCGCGGTCAACTCAAACGCACCGTGCCCGCAAACAAACGAGATAAAATTGGTGGTGTATCCGCTGGCGCAAATAAAGCCCCCTATCGCGCCGATGGCCACACCGTTGAACAGCAATGCGAACGCTGCGCCGATACCCGCGAATACGCCGGTGGCAAAGCACTGAAATGCGATGCTCACGTTGTGGTTGATGTAAAACCCCGCCATGAAGGTGTCGAGACTCTCCGAACGCCCACCCGCGTGCCCCTCCGCATATGCCCGCGCCAGCATTTCCAGCTCCTCCGGCGACGCCAGGCTGTATGCATTCTGCGGATACAGATACACCAGAATCGAAGCCGCGATAAGCGGCACTGCAAACAGCAATACAGCGACCCACAAATGCCATCCCAGCGCACGAACCTCCGCGGGAAAATCATGGGTGAAAAACCGAATCACCGCGCCGGAAGACCCGCTCTCTCTGGTGCGAAACAGCTTGTGCCCGCGGGCAACCAGGTGATTCAGATACTCTTCGATATTATGGCCGGGGCTGTCACTGCGAACCTTGGCCAAATCGCCGCAGGCGGTGCGGTACAGATGAACAAACTCATCGAGTTCGCTTTCGGTTGCCTTGACCGTTCCGCGGGCCTCCAAATCGCCGAGCAGTTTTTCCAACCGCCCCCATCTGGCCTTTCGGGCATCCATTGCATTGCTCATGAGATGCCCCCCATCCGACCGGCCAAATCCGCATAGCTGGCCCGTTCTTCGTATCCCCCCTGCAGCACACCGGCCAGAAAAGCCTCGGCGGAATCATAAGAGACGTTCATCTTGCGGGCCAACGGCGATGCCATCACCTCAGCCAGCTCCTCACTGCGCTGGGGGCTGAAAAACCGTTTTCGCCTGAAAAACGCGTCTATTCGAGACATTTCTTTCGCGGTAATCCCCGATGCCGCCACCTGATGCGCCGCGAATTCCATGGCGTCCTGCGGCAGCTGCGGCAGACTCGCCAGGCGTTTGCGTTCTTCCACCACCACCATGGTGTCGGCTGCCAAATCGCCGAGGCGCCGGCTGGTACCGGTGACAAACAGAATAAACATACCGACCGCGTATGACGGAAACGGAAACAGATCGAGAAACGCGAACAGGGGGGGAAAACCGTCCGCTGCGCGCAATAAATTCCGCATGGCGCTTCGGTACAAATCCAGAGAAACCCCGTTGGTGCGCACCACTCGCAGACCGAGCGCCTTCTTGCCCGGGGTGACACCGTCGTTCAACCACTCAATCAACGTGAAATATCCCCATTCCACTGCGAAAAAGAGTACCGCAACCACGCCGAATCCGAACGGCGCACCGCCGGTCAGAATAACAACAATAATCGAAATGATGAAAACCGCCGCGGAGCGAATCAGCAAATCGAGCAGGTATGCCAGAATTCGCGGGCCGACACCTGCAACAACAAATGCGAAGTCAATCTGTTCCGGGGTTTCCACATATACTTTGGTGGAAACCGCTTTGGGTTGTGGAGCCATTCGCCTCCTATCTAGAATTCCGGTAAAAATCCAATGTAGCTGCGTTTATAAACCACAATTCGCATGATTTCGACTCCATTATGTGATTTTTCTTCGTTGAAGAACAACCTCAATGCGGAATTCAGGCGAACAACACCAAATTTTATGTGCGTAAACAGAAACGGCTCTCAAAGAGCGACCACTTCGACTTGACAAAGGAATCGCGTCCATGAAAAATCACTGCACTTCTGTGTATCGGCGGAACAACGGACGAATAATTGTTTTTCGCCCGATAGGCGTGACAGAAAAAGGAGTATTTATGAACAAATGGGCGCCGGCGCAACTGCTGACAGCGCTGTTTCTTATCGGAATTCCCCGGATTGGATATGCCGATGATCAACTGGACGAGGCGACATCTGCTTTCAAGGAAGGTGTGGAACTGTTCGACAAGGGCGAATATAAAAAAGCCTCCGAAGCGTTCCGCAAAGCCAACCGCCTGAATTCAAACTGGAAAATTCTGTACAATATCGGTCAGAGCGAAGCGAGCTCCAAGCGATACGGCCTAGCGTTGGAAGCATTCGAAGCGTATCTGGCGCAAGCAGGCGACGACATTGACCTGGCGCGCCGCGACGAAGTGCTCGCCGAAGTGCAGCGGTTGAAACTGATGGTGGGGTCACTGGACATTGCAGCTCCGGACGATTCACTGGTTTATGTGGATGGCGAAATCAGAGGCACAACACCGCTGGCCGGCCCGATTCTGGTGTCTTCGGGTATCACTCACACAGTGGAAATCAAACAGGGCGACACCCTGCTGCACACGCAGCCTATAAAACTCAGCAGTGGGCAAACCCGTGCGGTGACGGTTGAATCGCCTGAGCCGAACACGTCTGCCGGAGACACCGCGGCCACTGGCAAATCCTCTGACAATACGAATAACAGCACCGGCGCGACCGATTCAGCAACAGTGAACACCGCTGATGCACCGAGCCGCATTCCCGCCATCACCCTGATAGCGGTGGGGGGGGCTGCGCTGATCGCCGGCGCCGTTACCGGATCTATCGCATTGAAACGGGGAAACACCCTGGAGTCCGATTATCCGGACGGTGTGCCGCCAGAAAAAGAAGACGACATGAAAAGTGTGGACAACCTCGCACTGACCACAGACATCCTACTCGGCGTAGGCATTGTATCCGCCGCAGTGGGCACCATTCTCCTGATTCGAAACAAAAAACACGCTGAAGAATCTCCAATAACTGCCGCACCGGTATTCGGACCGCAACTGACGGGTTTTGTCATTGAAAGGCGATTTTAACATGATGTTGCAACGCATAAAAATGAATACGTGGATGGTTCTGTTCTGGAGTGCGGTATTGTTGGGCCAGGGTGGTTGCCAACTGGTGGTACCGGATTTGAAGCCGGCAAGTGACAACGGAAGTGATTCAGAGATAGACACCGATTCGGATTCCGATTCCGACACCGGCACCGAAGCGCCGCTGGGAGAAAGAGAACGCTGCGTGACAGACGGCGGCTATTGGTACGACGAAACAGATGTGGATGCGCAAACACTCGAAGAATTTGAAGCACTGGCGCCCACGTGTCACGAAACCGCCACCGAAAACTGCGTCGGGGTGTCTTCGGTTCGATATGCCATTCGCGATAACGGCGAATTTCTGGAAGCAGATATAACGACCACAACGATTTATGAATCGGGGGAAAATCAAGAAAATCTGATTACCCATGTCTTTTCAACACTTCGCTGTATTCCCAACCTGGCCTCCATTGCGATGCGCCACAACCGAGTTCAGAAGGTTGATCTCAACGCCAATGAACGCCTCACGTTTATCGACTTTTACGATAATCATGTGTTGTACGAATTGTACATTCCGCGAATTCCGTACGTTACCGAGCTGCATCTTAATACAAACGCACTTGCGACAATCGATTTGTCGACCGCGCAGGCGCTGGAAGTAATTTATCTGTCGGGAAACAACCTCACCGAAATCAATCTGCGACAATGCCCGTCTCTGACATTTCTGTATATTCCCGGAAACAACATTGTCACCGAAATCGACCTGTCTCAAAACAACAATCTGGAGCAAGTGGAAATCAGCGGAAACCCGTTACAATCGCTCATTATGCCGGAATCCCCCCTCTCCTTATGGCAATTGAACGTCAATGACACCCAAATCAGCTCAATTGATTTGACAGGCTGTATCCGCCTGGAAGAGCTGAATGTGAGCGAAACACAAATCGCCGCTCTGAATGTGGCCGACGCCGGGAGCAGTCTGGAATCACTCGGCGCAGAAAGCACACGCATCCAAACGTTGGATCTGACATACAATGTAGCCTTACGAGCCGTATCGCTGGCGGGCAACAATCTCACCCAGGTGACACTGCCGACCAATTCGCCAATCTATTATTTTGACGTGTCATACAGCACCTTGTCTTTTGCAGGCGGCGCGGTGCCGATAAATATCAACGTTCTGACGCAACTTCAGGAATTAAATTTGTGGTCAAATACCTATTTAAACCTTGCAGATATTGCGCCGCTTATTCCTGACGCATTCTGGCAGGCACCCGGCGCTATCTTGCATATCGAAGAGGATAAATGGATCGACTACGCAGACCGTCCCGATACCTGGGTGTACGATACCGAATCCTGGTATGCCCATAATTAATTCCTCTCGATACATTGAACAAAAACACCGGGAACTCATTTGTCCCCAAAAAATGCAGCACAGCAGCTATCCTTTAAAACCGAACCACAAGCTGGAAAGTATGTGTTCAACGCAGAGCAGAACGATCACTGTCCAAAGATCAGCGGATGTCCTGCTCAGCCGCCAGCACGTTGTCGAGGTCGGTGAGGAGTTGGTCCATTTCTTCGTACAGGCGGGTGACCGCACGACGGGTGTTTTCGATGGTATCGTGAGAAATGCCTTCCAGCTCGTCGAGCTGTTCAAGCAGCTTTCGCGTTGTTGAAATGGTCTTTTTGGCGTGGTCCTGTTGCTCTTTGGTGGGCGATTTGGGGCGAAGAACCGGGTCGAAGCGCTCTTTCAGCTGTTTGGGTGTGCACCCCTGTTCAAATACTGCATCGTACAGCTGCTGATTCAGCTCGGGAGACAAATCATAGCCGGGCGCATCGCTCGGCGGGCATCCGTCAATGCGCAGTTCGCCGGTTGCCCTGGCATAGTAGTCCAGTGCCTGGTAGCTGGGCATGGTCTCGTCTTCAGATATTTGGTCGAGCTTCTGCGGCGCATGCTGCTGCAGCATCTGAAACGACACCATCAGTTTATCTACAATATTTTTTTTAAGGCCCAGTTCGCGATCGCAGTAGTCTAAAAATGTGTCATATCCCCACTCCACAAAGCGGTTGGCAGCATGCGCCTCCACCAGTGCCTGCGCCATCTCCAGCCAGGAGTGCTTAAAATTGAACGCCGCCTTCGCAGCGTATAGACGCGTGTTGTCTCCGCCCTGCTCCAACTGCGCAATTAGTCCGTTTAATTTTTGTATACTGCTCATAGGAGGGAGCGCATATCACTATCTGCGCCGTTTGTATAGAACTCATGTACACCGAAATGCCTATATGACGGTTGGTTTTTCCTTGATGAATGTCCCATCGCGGTATTCCCGCCAGGCTTCCGCTATTTCACGCTCGGTATTCATGACAAACGGCCCTCCCCGCGCCACCGGCTCATCGAGCGGCGCCCCCGAAACCAGAATGAACCGAACACCGGACTGCTGAGCATGTATCGACACGTGGGAAGCACTCGAACGCTCAAAAATCGCCAGGGCAGATTCAGCTACCGGCGAACGGTTGCTTCCGAAATGTCCGCTTCCTGAGAGCACAAACGCGAATGCGTTGTGTGACGACGCAATCACCGCGTGAAACCGGCTTCCCGGGCTCAGCGACACGTCCAGGTACATCGGATTGCCTGCAATTTCTGAAAACCCGCCCGCTGTTGACCGAAACTCTCCAGCCAGAACTTTCACTGTTCCCCCGTCAATTGCCACGGAGGGAATATTTTTCGATTTCAACTCTCGATACCTGGGCGTGCTCATTTTGTCTTTTGCCGGCAGGTTCACCCACAACTGCAACCCACGCAATAATCCGTTTTCCATCGCGGGCATTTCAGAATGAATAATTCCAGATCCGGCGGTCATCCACTGCGCATCGCCGGTCTCTATCACGCCCCGATTACCCAGGCTGTCACCGTGTTCCACCCGGCCTTCCACCATGTAAGTGACGGTTTCCATTCCACGATGCGGATGCGGCGGAAAACCGGCTATATAGTCATCGGCCTTGTCGGAACTGAATTCATCAAGCAGCAGGAACGGATCGAGATATTCGAGCGCGTACGTGCCGATATATCGCTTCAACCGCACCCCTGCACCGTCTGAGGTGGCCACCCCGGGAATCAATTTACTCACTTTTCGACTGGACTCTTCTTTCATCAAAGTTTTCACCTGTTCGCCGAACGGCGACATGGTGTCCTCCTCTTCCGATAGCCGCATGCAACCCAATGCGCTCAAGGTAGGAAGAGCAGGCAGCATGAGCAGTATTTTTCTTCGCAACGAATTAATCGGCATTCAAATACTCTTTTTATCAAGTTAAACATCCGTCTTAACAAATGCAAATCCCACGGCGACGATAATAAGGAACGCCATAGACGGCGGCGGTGAAATATGATTACAGTTTCACCGAATCAATTGGTTTAACCGCAAACAATCTACACCGGTTCAACCGCAGCCGTACGGAACCCCAGTGCACGACGTTCATACCCAAACAACCGCGTCCTCCGCTTCCCCTGTTCAAGCGTCTGTCACGCCGACAGCACTTGTGCCGCTGTTCTTTTTCGTTTCGTTGCTCAGCGCGTTTCTTCTGTTTCTGGTGCAGCCGATTGTCGGAAAAACCATTCTGCCGTTCTTCGGCGGCAGTGCAGCGGTTTGGACCACCTGCCTGCTCTTCTTTCAGTCCACCCTCCTCGCCGGGTATGCGTACGCACATACGCTCTCAACGATTGTTGCCGCAAAGTGGCAGGTCATCGTTCACACCTGCATTCTAGCCATGTCGATACTTTTTGCTTCGTTTCTCCCGGATGCGCCGGTACTGAACGAACCGCCGGTCGCCGGTGTGCTGCTGACCCTCACGCGGCATGTCGGAATTCCGTTCTTTGCCCTTTCCACCACTGCACCGTTGTTGCAACACTGGTTTTTCGCCGCGTTCCCGCAACGCTCTCCGTACCCTCTGTATGCGATTTCAAATGCCGGTTCGTTTGCCGCGGTGTTGTCATATCCGTTCTGGGTTGAACGATTTTTCCCGCTTCAACGACAGGAACAGCTGTGGGGTATCGGGTTCGCGCTGTTTGTCATCGGCTGTATTTCATGCGCAGTGATTGCCTTACGGTTCTCATCAAAGACACCCCAATACGCTGCAAACAACGCAGCGCTGCCGAACACCACAGAACTACCCGCCCCCACATCACCCTGGTTGTGGTTCGGGCTGTCTGGGGCCGGTTCGGTCCTGTTACTCACCACCACCGAACAGATTTCTCAGGATGTAGCTGCCACGCCGCTGTTCTGGATGATTCCACTCTGTATCTACCTGCTGACATATGTCGTTTGCTTTTCGAAAGACAATCAATACAGACGCTTCCCCTGGCTGATTGCGCTCCTCGCCGCATGCGTCCTGGTTGTCATTCAGCTGTTCATGGGAGGAAGATTTCATCTGTCATTGCAGTTGGGGCTGTACGTCGTTACCCTTGCTGTCGGATGCATGGTCGCGCATGGCGAGTTGGCTGCGGTGAAACCCAGCCCCAGCGAACTCACCCGTTTCTACTTATGGACTTCCGCCGGGGGCATTTTCGGTGGAATACTCGTCGCGGTGATCGCACCGTTTCTTTTTCCGGACTTGTGGGAATACAGTCTGTTCTGGCCGATGTTTTTCTTTCTGGTGTGGCGCGCGGTATCGGGATCCTCACGCAGCTTCGAAGCGTCACTGGCTGCGCGAAAAACAAAATGGCTGCTGCTTGCGGGATTGCTCATCATGAGCGTTACATTTATTGTGGATGTCGTTTATGACGCACTCTCGCCCGTTTATACGTCGCGCAATTTTTTTGGACGACTCACGATTTCTGAAACGCCGAAAACCAAATGCCTGTACCATGGCAGAACCCTTCACGGTTGCGAACCCAAAAAAACAAGACCACTGATACCGGCGTTTTATTACGGTCCCGGCTCGGGTGTGGGCGTGTCGTACCGCTTCCTTTCTCTCCCCCCCGAACGCCCGTTGCGCACCGGAATTGTCGGGTTGGGCGTCGGGCTGTGCGCCACCTGGAATCGAGAAAACGACCACATGCGGTTCTACGAAATCAATCCCGATGTGATTCGCCTGGCACAAACCGAATTCGACTATCTGAACACCGCGTCCGGAACAATCGATGTGGTGCAGGGCGACGCGCGCCTCTCCCTTGCCACAGAAAATCAACAGAACAATACAAAGCTCGATTTACTCGTGCTGGACGCGTTCTCCAGCGATGCAATCCCCCTTCACCTGCTCACCCGGGAAGCGTTCAACATTTACCGGGAGCGAATTACTGTTGACGGAATTCTCGCATTTCATATTTCCAACCGCCACCTCGACCTGGAACCGTTGATGCTCGGTGCGGCCAACCATCTGAACTGGTCGGTGTTCATTATCACCAACGATGTGGACTACTCACAATATCTTCTGGACACCACGTGGGTCATTCTCACAAACAATGAAACGTTCATTCGAGAGTTTCGTGATTCTGAAGCGTACACCCCTTGGCCGACGCAGTATCAGTCGCCATTACTGTTCACAGATCAATACAGCAACATAATGGATTTGCTTTAGTCGCCCATGGGTACCAGTATACCCACGAGCGGTACAGGTCGAAAACTCGTTTATTTCTGTTCTTTCAGTTCCAACCCAAACCGCCATAATGCGGTTTCCAGTTCGTTCAGCATTCTCGGTGTGAATCCCTGATCGAGCCAATCCGCTTTGGAATACTGCACAATGTCTCCCAACGTCTTCATACGCTCATAGCGAAAAATCCGTGCAATATCGGGAGACCATTTTCGATACATCCAGGCTGATACTTGATGTGGATTATCCACGAGATCACGGATGGGTATTTTTGTACCCGGGACAATTTTTTTAATAGGCGAACTCTTGCTTCGTTCCGATTGAGACATGCGGGTCACTCCTTAAGAAAAAGCACTGCAACATGGTATCCCCCCTTACATGTTCCATACATTCCTGAATCGTATAATAAAAAGTTGTCCGCCTCGGGGCAAGAAAATAACAGAACCTATCGGAATTACAAACCTTTCGGGTATATCATCTGAACACGAACATTAATCCGAAACCCACGTGGACAAGCTACCCGAGACGACGTTGAATCAACTGCTTCACCACTGCGCCGTCCACCTCATCCTTATGGTCTTTCATTATGGCGCCCATCACCTTTCCCATCAATTTTATACTGTCCGCTCCGGTTGAGGAAATGGCCTCGTCGACCAACTTGAGGGTTTCTTCCTCGGATAACTTTTTGGGCAGAAACGGGTTCAAGTACTCGATTTCATATACTATTTCGTCAATCTGCACGCCGGTGACGCCCGCTTTTTCAAATTCGACCAACGCCTTTTGCTGTTGTTTCACATATTTTGAAATAACCTCCAGCCAAAACGCGTCGTCGGCATCGCCGCTGAATCCCGGAGCGGTTTTTTCTTTCATCGCGAAAGACTTCACCATACGAAGAACCGACAACTCCTGCGCTTTCTTCTCGCGCATCGCATTTTTCATTCGGTCTGTGATTTGTTGCTCAATAGTCATGATTGTCTCCATTGCTTGGTTGAATGGTCTCTGCCTTCCCACTGCCCTCTCCCCAACGAAAATGTTGTTTTCATCGATTTTGAACAGCTTATACTCCTTATCTCACGACGGTTCAATAACGAAGCGCTCCCCCTGTGATAGTGTGAAATACCGAAAAAATAACAATTCGGTAACAGCCTAATCGCTTTAAGAATCGAAAGCGCCAATTATAGGTTGACTGGAACGTGAATCTGTAAATAAATTGCTGATACTTAGCGTCACGTAGGTTGTGTGCGCTCATGTAAACCAGTGTAAGTGAGACAACAGCTTGAGTATTTTGACTTGTTACAGTTATTTCAGATAGAGGCAACACCGTGATTTGTATTACATGCGGAACACAATTCTCTCCTCCCGGCAGATGTCCCGAATGCAATTGGGATACCGATGCCACTCATGATGCGGAATCACTGGTCACCCCGGGAGAAGTCCTCGCTGCGCGCTACTCGATTCAGAAAAAGCTCGGCTCCGGTCGATTGGGGGTATGCTTCAAGGCAACTGATTTCAAACGGAATATTGAAGTTGTCCTGAAGTTTATCCATCCTGCGTATCTGCCGACGCCCCCTCATTTCAAACGGTTCACAGACGGCATGGAGGGACTGGTCGATAGTATCCATTCACAATCCGCAACCCTGCTCGATGTGGGGCAACTCAACGGTCATGTGTATGTATCCTACGAGTATGTCGAAGGCGGATCGCTCGCGGAACTGCTCAATTTCCGATTAAAATCCCATCAGCTGTTTACGCTGCACGAAATATATCCCATTTTGAAGGAAACCGCCGCCGCGCTCATCGAAAGCCCGGTGGCCATTCACGGCGCGCTGTGCCCGAAAAACATTTTCATTCAATCCGGCAGTATCCAAGTTCTCGATTGTGGTCTGATTGCCAATCTTCCGGAAGCGGTTGTGGGGTACCGACTCGCCTCCACGTCAAAACGCCGACGTTACGTAGCGCCGGAAATCATTGCCGGCGACGGTCCGAGCACCCGCAGCGACGTCTATTCTCTCGGTGTCATTCTGGGAGAGATGCTGACGCTGAAGCGGTACAACGGTCAATCAAACATGTTTGGAGAGGTGCTCAATGAATTGAATCCGAATGTCGATGAGGTGCTGCAGAACGCATTGGCCGAGAATAAACGGGATCGGTACAAAGATGTCGAGGTCTTTCTAAATGCGCTCGCTGACGCGGGAGGCCTGCCCATTCCCAGATTCCAGCGACTGTGGACAACAACCGATGACTCCATCATTGAAGACATGACGCACATGCAGGAAGACAAAACGGCTCAGATTGTGATGAAAGACGTCATCCAGCAGCACTACGAGGAGGTCACTTCCGTCGGCCGCAATCCGTTGTTCAATGAGTCATCCAGCGCACCGCCTTTGCCCAAGCCGTCTTCCCATGAGCCGCCGCCGAAGTCCGGCAATGCGTTGCCCCAGCCCGGGAAATCACTACCGCGACCGACATCCTCTTCGTCGGTCGGTCTGCCCAAACCATCGGTTACCCCCGCTCCGGTCCCCAGGCCGTCGGAACACAACGAGCCGGCAGCGGTTTCATCTCATCTCCCTCCTCCTCCCAGACCGTCCATGACTCCCCTTCCTGACGAAGGGTCAGAAGTGTTTGCGTTGGACGAATATGAACTCACACCGCCCCCGGACGACGATGATAACATTCAGAGTATTGAGGTTGATGATCTGCAGCTGGAAGAAGTATCGGAAATAACGTCACTTTCCGATTTTGACGATTTGGACGCAGAAATTGCCCCGATTGCTGAACCGGACGGCCCCTCAAGCGCCGCAGAAGATGTACTGCCCCGGTTTGCACGCGCGGCGCAGGCATTAGATGCAGAAAAACAGCACAAGGATACCAATTCAGGTGCTGAAAAAGAACGCGTTCTCGATGATATCAATCCCCGCTTTCTGCGTGCCGCTCAAAAACTTTCAAGCAATGCCTATAATACCGCTGAACCGAAAACAGACGACCAATCTCTTTTCTCAGACGAGGAAGACTGGCGCGACCGCATTGCGAACGAAACATCAAGCAATGAAGAATCAATGATTTCATTCCTGGCCCCGCCTCCCGAAAAAAAGAGGAGTTCCTCTATTCCCGTTCCTGCCGCCCCCAGGGTCGCACGAGCTTCATCAGAATCTCCGATAAAAATCTCGGCACCCCCGCCGCCGCCGCCGCCACCAGCAAAAAAGCCATAGGCTTTATCTCTGATCATTCATCACATTTTTAGAAGTACGTTTTGCGGCAGCATAGATTCCCCCTTGAAAAGGGGGCAAGGGGGATGTCGTCTT